>JAGOOL010000002.1:23578-29316 GCA_017992485.1 Minisyncoccota bacterium | reverse complement strand
TTTTGTTCTGTGCTTCCTGCTGTAACAACTTCAGTATTCTTTTTCCAAACCCACATTGCTTTTTCATAACCGGTTGTTGATGTATTTGCGCAAGCTGTTGGGCCAGCCTGAGCTACGAAGGTGTAGTTTCCAGATGTAGCTGTATTGCCAGCTGCATCAGTTGATTTAACACGATAGTTATATGTGTTGCCACTCGTCAAACCAGTAATGTTCTGCGAGTGAGAAGTTGCCATTATCGAGTTTGAAGCTGTGAGTCCGTACGCTGTTGTCGAGCCGAATTCAACTAATGTATTAGAATTTTCATTTGTCGTCCAGGTTACCGTAGCATATGTTGCTGTCGGATTTACTTGAACGTTTGAGATAACAGGTGCTGTTGTATCAGCGCCAGCGATTGTTGTAACAGTGAGAAGGTTTGAACCTGTTGAGTAGTGAAGAGCATCATCGTATGACTGAACAACGAAACCAGCGTTTACTCCGACAGGTGCAGAGTATGTTGTTGCAGGAGAAAGGCCAGTAATGATCATCGAAGTTGTTCCAGTCACTGCACCACAATAACCGACAACACCACCAACGTTACAAGCTTGTGATGAACCGTAAACATCGTAGTGAATCTGAGCCGGAGTAAGTGTGTCATCAGTTGAAGCCGCCCAGTTGAGGGTGAATGATGAGCTCGTGATGTTTGTTGCAGTGAGACCTGTAGGTCGAGTTGGAGCAGTGACATCGATCGTGATGTTTGCATCTGTGGTTACAGAAATAGAGTTACTTACAGCAGACACATTATTTGCGGCATCAACAGCTTTAACGTTGATACTATACGCAGTGACTGGTGATAGACCGTTGATCGTATACGTAGTTCCAGCAACCAGAGAAGCATTCACTGGCGTTGTTGCATTGTTAACGTAGATTCGGTAGCCAGCAACACCAACATTGTCAGTTGAAGCTGTCCAAGAAATTGAAATCGATGTTGATGTTTTAGAAGTCATTGAGACACCAGTTGGAGCTGATGGAGCAGTTGTATCCGCACCAGATGTTGTTGTGACAGAGAGCAGGTTGGAACCAGCAGAATAGTGGAGACTGTCATCATATGCTTGAACAACGAAACCAGCGTTTGCGCCGACAAGTGCTGAGTATGTTGTACCAGCTGAGAGACCAGTGATGTTCATTGATGTTGTACCAGTTACAGCACCACAGTAACCGACAATACCACTAACGTTACAAGCTTGTGATGAACCGTAGACATCGTAGTGGATCTGGGCAGGAGTGAGGGTGTCATCAGTTGAAGCTGTCCAGTTGAGTGTAAACGATGTACTTGTGATGTTTGTTGCAGTGAGACCTGTTGGTCGTGTTGGAGCAGTGACATCAGTTGTCACATTTGAATCAGTCGTAATTGAAATTGAATTACTGAATGTAGATGAGTTACCGGCAGCATCGAGTGCCTTCACCGTAATTTGGTAGATACTGCTTGGTGACAAACCGTTGATTGTATACGTAGTACCAGCAACCAATGAAGCATTTGCGGGTGTACTTTCACTGTTTACATAGATTCGGTAACCGGCAACACCGACATTGTCAGTTGAAGCATTCCAAGCGATAGAAATAGATGTAGAAGTTTTTGCTGTCATCGAAACACCTGTTGGAACAGAAGGTGCGACTGTGTCCGGAGGAGTAACACAGTTGCCTGCACTATCTCGAACAAGGCCGGCTGGAACGGTCTCTTGTATACCTGCGATATTGAGACACAGATCGTTTGGTGTTGTTGTCGTCATCGTTCTTGTCGCAAGTCGAGGTGTTCCTGCAGAATAGTTACCGACATTATCAAAAGCTTTTACCGTAAAGCCGGCTTTTGTGCCAGTACTACCTGTATAGAGCGTAGCGGGAGATAAACCGGTAATGGCTTTACTTTGTGTACCGGTACTAGAACTGAGTACGTTACCACAGTAACCAGCTGAACCATTGACGTTACAAGCTGAGTTGGGGCCATAGACTTCATATCCTTTTACACCGGAAGTAACCGAGCCAGTTATTGTAGGATCACTTGAAGCGTTCCAGGTAAGTGTTAGTGAATTACTCGTGATGTCTGTAGCGGCTAGGTTGGTTGGCGTTGTTGGACCTGTCACATCAGGATTGCCGGTTGAAGTAGAAAGCGTTGAGAACGAATTTGTCGTACTTGTTTTCTGACATGTACCGTTTGAAGATCGGACGCGGTAGTAGTATGTTCGAGCAGCAGAAAGGCCAGACAAAGTATACGAGTGCATCGTAACGCCGTTCGTTGCAGCAGGTGTATCCATTGTTGCAAGCCATGTCATTGAGGTAGATGTTGTTCCGAGGCGAACAGCAGATGTTGTTTGCTGATTCGTTGTCCATGTCACAGTTGCACCAGTTGCGCTGATATTTGAAACTTGAATGTTGCTAACTGTCGGAGGAGTACAGGCTGCTGCCTTAAGTGCATCTTCTTCGAAGTCCGCATCTTTAATATTTGTGCTGAGCTGTCCGACTATAGCTGCACGCAAGACCAAGAAAGCACCGATGAGAATAATGACCACTAAAACTGTACTGAGATTTTTTTTATTTTGCATATGATAATGAAGTTGATAAAAATAACGCCCGACTTGTTGGGTTATACTCGTTCTATTGTATCGCGGTTGCGGTGTGAATAGTACAAATACCTGTGGAATACAAATGTCTATGGAAAGAAAAAATGGGTATAAAAAAACACCTCCTTCAATTACGAAGAGAGGTGTCCGTCTAATCCAAAATAAAATGTTTTATTTCTGAAGAATTACTCTATGTACTACACGAGCATCAGGCTCGTCAGTAATAGTAATATCGAAGAAGTAGATTCCATTTGCATATTCATCGCCTACGAAACTAAATGTTCCGCCGTCGACTGCTGCAGTAGCAACAACGCTTCCAGATAGATTCACAATCCGTACCGAAAATGGTACTTCGTATGGGTTCTGAATAGTAATTGTACTTCCAGGATTTCCACTGATTGGAAATAGTTGTCCTAGTAATGGTTCTAAAAGGTCTGAGAAATCTGTATCCTCTTTGTCGCCATTGATTGTACGGTTTTCAAGAAATGCATCGTGGGTTACCGGTAGATTTGCTCCAGTCACCACCAATGTCTCAATGTGCGTGTTCAGTTGCGTTCCGCTTTCGTATTCGGGATTCAGCTCAACCATGCGGCCAAGAGGATTTCCTCTCCATGGCAACTTGATGTGCGTACTAATACCACTAAACATCTGAGGGACATCTACCGGTACCAATGTGACTCGGTACTGGATAACGTCAAGCATATGCATTGTACTTAAATCAGTAAAATGTGTTGCTCCTGCGCCAATGCAGCTGTCGAGCAATGAATTATACGGAAGCAAGTCCTCAAATTGGCGTTGGTGAATATTCCAGACTTTGCCATAGCGCTTTTGGCCATAAAACAAAGCCCCGGGGAGTTCATTTTGTGCTTCGCCAGACTGGGCAAGAAATGTGCCACCAGCTTGGAATTGCTTGGCGTTGATCTGTACATAATTTACACATATTTGAGCAGATGCTGCAGTAGGTGTAGCCACTGAAGTCACGATGCAGATGCCTGCGATCGCAAGAGAGTAAAGGAGTTTTTTCATGACTTTTAGTTTATTTATATTTGGTTTCGTTTATATTAAGGAACTTATTAATATTATATCACAATGTAACTATCAAGTCAATATGGTAATATATCCTTATATATCAAGCTATTTTCCTCATTATTGATAACAATTATCCCCAAAAGCAAAAGCGCCGTTTCGGGCGCTTTTGGCTTGAATGCTATTGATGAATTAGTAGCAAGATTCTGATCCGCTGTTTAGTATTGCACCGTCAGATGTTCGGACGAATGCCCAATCATATGATGAAGCCTTGAGTGTGAGTTTGAGAACACCGTAGGTGTTGTTGATTGCAGAACCAGCGGCTGTTTCTTGGTTTGGACCAGAACCAACTTGGTAAAAGTTGTTTGTACCGCCAGTACCAACAACGAACTGTCGGACACCGATACCGTTGGTGACGACTGTTCCAGCTGAATTCATTTTTTTCTTAACTTCGTAACCGTGATCGTGGCCAGCGAGATACATTTCAACATTGTTGTCTGCAAGCGCATCCCAGAGTGGTTGAATTGCAGTATTGTTACCGTGATCGTTGTATGAGTAGCGTGGGTGGTGAGCGTAAGCAATCGTACACATACCTGCATTTGCAGTAAGGTCATTGCGAAGCCATGTTTCCTGGGTTGATCCAACAGCGCAACTAACATATGAACAGTTGCTGCTTGTATTGAGTGCAATCAAATGCCAGTTGCCGATATTGTAACTGTAGTAGCCTACTCCACGAGTGCCTGCGCGTCCTGTGTTTACTCCTACGCCGTTGAAGTAGTCGTAGTAGCCACTAGCATTTGTTGTTTGGTATTCATGGTTACCAGGAGTAGGTTTTGTGAGATTGAGCAAGGCTGCACGTCCCCATGATGGAGCATAGTAGTTATTGAATTCTGTAAGTGTTCCATTGTCATAGGCATTGTCACCAAGGTTGAGAATTGCTGCAACGTTTGTAAGGTTACCGAGCATCCAGTTTGATGTCTGCATTCTGCCTGTTGGGTCACCAACAGCAATGTCACCTGCAGCATATATGATTGGATCTACTGCAGCGCTGCCAATCTGGAAGCTGCCTGTTGTGTACGATGAAATATTTCCGGCTTCGTCTTTTGATTTCACGCGATATTGGTATGTGCCGACAGGGAGACCAGTTACAGCGATTAAATGTCCTGTTGTTTTGAGAGTAACATTTCCACTATTGAGTGTGTAACCACCTATACCGTATTCAATGTAAGAGTCTGATGTTTCGTTTGTTGTCCAGCCGACCGTAACTGATGTTCCAACTGGGGTTGAGACAAGAGATGAAATAACTGGAGGAGTTACATCAACGCAAGGTTGTGGATAGTTACTGTATTTACTGACAGAACCTTGGTCGTACGCAAGGATAATTGAAGTGCTCGTAGCGGAACAACTTGGAATTGTCGTAATGCCCTCACCTCCATAACTGAGTGGAGTTCGATATTCATTATAATAAGCACCGTTTGTTCGCATTTCATGAACGACACCGTTTGCATCATAGAGAACGAAGAGTTTATTTGTAGCAGCTGCATAGTAGAGATCAGAAATGTCTGTTGATCCAGCTCCTGTAGTTATGAGGTTTGGAATAATCGTACCCTTGAGAACTGGTGCAGTGTTTGAGTTACGAATATCGATATCCAAAACATAGATCTTGCCAGTCTGTTGAGATGAAACATAGAATAGTCCCCCTGTCGTAAATTGACTATTGCCGTATGGACCCGCTGGAGTAACATCTGGTACGAAAGTAATACCTTCGATGCTTGCATTTGCTGCTACGTTAACGTCCGCAGCTGGAATACCTGTGCCGCCTGAGAGATTCCAGTAATTGCCAGTGAATGCACCAGTAGTCGCTGTGACATTTGGATTGTACTCTCTCATTCTAACGAGATTTTCATCAATAACATACATATAATTTATGTGTGTTGGATTTACTGCTGATGTCGCTGTTATACCTTCGAGGTTACCCAAACCTGTTCCAAGTTCGACAACGTTTGTACCATCTTGGTTCTGACGAGTAATCGTTCCACTGTCTGAAACAAAATATAGTTTTTGGTCAGCAGGATTCCAAAACGCACCTGATGGTTCTGCACCACCAGTAAGAGCTGT
>JAGOOL010000002.1:0-23478 GCA_017992485.1 Minisyncoccota bacterium | reverse complement strand
CTTGATGGTCCGTAGACTTCATAGCTAGTCGCACCAGATGAAGCTGTCCACGAAAGTGTTGTGTTGACCTTGTTAGTAGTTGGATCACAGGTAAGCGCTGATACAGAGAGTCCTGTTGGTGTTGTTGGTACGGTGCCTGTTGAATTTGAAACAGTAATTGTTTGAGCTGGTGTTGTGTACGTATTGCCTGCTGTATCTGCAATAAAACCAGTAACTGTGTGGGTGCCGTTTGCAACTGTTGTTGAATTCCAAGTCAATGAATATGGAGACGTAGTATCTGTTCCAACTGATACACCGTCAATTCTAAAGGAAACACCAGAGACACCTGATAGTGCATCACTAGCTGTCGCTGAAAGAGTAACCGCATTTCCTGAAACTGTTGCACTTGCTGCTGGAGCAGTGATTGATCCAGTTGGAGCTACACTATCGAGCTGGAATGGAGAAAGAGATTTAACTGGATTCTCAGTATTGTTAGCATTGTCCCGTGAGTAGAAACAAAGCCTCCATCCGCCGTTTGTTGTTGTAGATGCAGTTGTTCCTGTTGAGTATGATGTTGAACCGGCAGCAGGACATGTCGCATTAATAGCAACGAATTGCCAGTATGTAGCCGCACAACCAGATGCACCCGTTGCAGGACTATCAGTACACGTAAGCGTTCGAGAAATATTTGTTGTTGCCCATCCACCTGATGGAGCAGCAGTAGAAGTTGTTGGAGCAGCCGTGTCAGTTGTTCCGCAAGCAGGAGTTGTTGTTGTGAGACGAGGAGTAGATGGAGAATATCCTGCACTATTGTAGGCAAGAACAGTGAAGCCGGCGAACTGACCTGTTGAACCCGTATACGTTTTATTTTCAGTGAGGTTTGTGAGAGAGAGCGATGTTCCGGCTGTTGTTCCACAGTAGCCTGCTGAACCGTTGACGTTACAAGCATTGTTTGGGCCGTAGACTTCATATCCTGTTGCGCCTGCAGAAGCTGTCCAGTTGAGGGTTACAGCATTACAGCTATTAACAGTTGCTGAGAGGTTTGTTACAGCGAGTGGGGCTGTTGTACTTCCAGCGAGAGTGACAAACGTCTTGGTTGTACTTGTTTTTCGGCAACCGGATGGAACAGCAGAAGATCGTACTCTATATGAGTATGTCTTACCTGACTGAAGACCACTGATTTGATATGTGTGGGAAAGGACACCTGAGGCATCGAGAACCGGCTGCCATGAAACAGAGCTAGCAGTCTGTGGTGCCGTCCAGTATTTTACTTCTGAGTTCGCAAGCATGTTTGTTGTCCAATTGAGATTTGCGGACGAAGATGTTATTCCCGTAGCAGTGATATTGGTGATAGTCGGTGTTGTTGAACCACTGCAACCCGCCTGAGCAGCGAGCTGTTCGTCAGCGTAAAAGTCTGCATTGTCTGCAGTATCCTTTGCGCCACGGTTAAGTCCGCCGCCAATAAAGAGATAGACTAAGACAATACCGACAGCAATAATGAGTAACAGCAAAGTATTCTTTTTCATAATCGAAATATATTTCCGGAAAACCGGCTAATTAGTTTTAAAAAAAATTAATAAAGAAACTGGCCCACGTTTGTATGCTCTAAAAGTATACCACCCAAAACTTGCCAAAAATAAAATCCACAGTGTTATCTGTGGATTTCTTCATACTTCTTCATTTTTAGTTTTTCTTTCAATTCCGAGGTTTTTTCTCAAAACGACTGTTGTCACGATTATTCCTTTTATCCATAGATTTTTGGAAAATCTCAGCAAGGTTAAGTTCGTGGTAATTGGCCAAGCAGATAACTGCAAAGAGAACGTCGCCGAGCTCGATTTCGAGTCCATCAGTGATTTCGCCTTTTTTCTTCTTCTTAAAACCGTGGAGGTGTGCGACTTCCCGAGAAACTTCGCCGGCTTCTTCCATAAGTTGTGCCAGCATTTGAAATGGAGGGAAATATCCTACTTTGAACTTTGGATTAGAAACCCACGTATGGACGATCTTCTGCGCCTCCACAAGGGTCAACTTCTTGGTGTTTCTAGTGGTCTTTTTCATGGCTTTTTATTTACCCTACCTTTTGGTTGTGGAATAAGCAATACATCCCATCTCACACTATATATAGAGTAATACACATAAAACTGCCCGATTTGCCGTAAAAGTTGCTGAAATATGGTTTTATGCTAGTATGGATTCATACCGAATATGCAATCGTATCTACCTATCATTCAGATTGTGCTCTCAATCTTCCTCATTGCGGGAATCCTCCTTCAAGTATCTAGTGCCGGCGTCGGTGCTTCTTTAGGCGGTGGCGACAGTGTCGCTAACTACCATACTCGAAGAGGTTTTGAGAAGTTCCTGTTTTACTTCACGATCGTTGTTGCGATCCTTTTCGCTGCGGCTGCAGTTACTTCGTTTATCCTTCGGTAACAACACACCTACCCTATGGCAAACCAAAAAGCGCGTACTCCGCGCAATTTTTCTCTCCCTGAGCTCCGGCGCAAGGGTCAGAATTCAATTAGATCATTCAATAGAAAGGAATTGGCATCATTTCTGGCCTTTTTTTGCGTGGCAATTGTCACCCTTATTTGGATGCTTGGCATCTTGAATGCCAAAGGAAGCACTGATGTACCTATTCGCGGAGGCACACTCCGCGAAGGCATTATCGGTACTCCAAGGTTCGTTAACCCAGTCCTCGCTGTTTCAGATTCAGACAAAGACCTCACCGCGCTCGTTTATTCGGGCCTTATGCGTCTTGATGAACATGGAACACCGAGACCTGACCTTGCCGAATCATATAGTGTCAGTCCAGATGGTAAGACGTACACATTTATATTGAGAGACGACGCCTATTTCCATGACAATTCTAAAGTCACGGCAAATGATGTCATCTATACAATCAATCAAATACAGCATCCGTTGATAGACAGCCCAAAGAAATCCGGATGGAAAGGTGTCACTATTGCTAAAATAGACGAACTCACTGTCGCTTTTAGTCTCAATCAAGCATTTTCTCCATTCCTCGAGCTAGTAACAGTCGGTATTATGCCGGCGCACCTATGGGGAGGACTTTCACCGGAAGAATTTGCTTTCAGTTCTCTCAATATCAACGCAATCGGTTCAGGTCCATACACAATTGACTCAGTAAATCGAAACGCTTCCGGTATTGCTGATGAATTTGTTATGTCACCATTCAAAAAGTTCAATTTGAGCAAGCCGCTCATTGCCAAACTTGTTCTTGTTTCTTTTGCCAATGAACGCGAACTTGGTAATGCACTGAGTTCAAATAAGATCGATGTGGCTTCCGGTCTTTCACCTGAACGAGCAAAAGCCTTGGCTGAAAAAGGTAAAATTATTACCAGCCGCAGACTACCTCGCATTTTTGGTCTATTCATGAACAAGAATCAGAATCCGATCTTTAATGATCCTGCGGTTGTGAATGCAGTCAAACACAGCATCAATAAACAGCAAATTGTCGACAAAGTCTTGAGCGGCTATGGTGTACCGATCAACGGACCGGTGCCTGACATTTTTTTACAAAATGATGTCGAAGAGACTCCACAGACGATGAGTCCGGCCGAAACACTTGAAAAAGCCGGCTGGAAACTAAATGAAGATGGCACACGAACAAAAGCAGACAGTAAGACCAAAATAACAACGAACTTGAGTTTTTCAATTACAACAGCTGATATGCCGGAACTTGTTGCAACAGCTGATATACTCAAAGAGAACCTCGAAGCTATAGGATTCTCAATTGAAGTAAAAATTTATGGTCTCGGCGACCTCAACCAGGACATTATCCGTCCGCGTGACTACGACGCTCTCCTCTTTGGAGAATTCGTCACAGACACAGGCAGTCTCTACTCATTTTGGAATTCAAACCAAACACAAAACCCGGGTTTGAATGTCGCAATGTACAAGAGTGCCGTCGTCGACAAAGCCTTTACTGACCTTTTTGCCACAACAGACACCGAACAACGACAGGCCGCTCTTGCCACAATCGAGGCTGACATAGAGAAAAATGCACCAGTCGCCTTCTTGTATTCCCCGCTCTACCTCGAAGCTCGTCGTGAAAATAATGTAGGAGAGAATAAGACAACTGGTGTCATTTTGCCTTCAGATAGATTCCGTGATTCCTATAACTGGTATCTCGAAACGGAAAAAGTTTGGAATTTCTTAATAAAAAAGTAATTAAAAATTTATCAACTAAGTCTACAATTATAAAGTAATCTAATATCAGTATATGGAAAACAATTATCCACCAAAGAAAAGAATACCATCTGACCGACCGTACGATCGAACAGCTCGTCCATCATCAGACACAAAGACATTTAGATCGTCACATAGTACATCTGCACACAGTGCAGCAGCGCACGGCGCATCTGCTGGTAGTACGAGCGCACACGGATCATCAGATCACCGCACCTCATCGCATGGAACTAATTCCCACAGCACAGGAGTACGCTCTGGCGCAGGTCATTCGAGTAGCCCCCATGGAGCAAGTCGCGGCGGTGCCAAGAAAACAACTCGAACAAAAACCTTCCAGTATGGAGGCAAGTTCGGCAAATCTCGCCGCCCAAAGCAGCCTGAGCAATCAGCGACTCCTGCTCGTAGTGAACGCCCTCGCACTTCATCTATACCACCTGTAGCACCTGGTGTTATTCGTATCGTGCCACTCGGCGGCGTCGAAGAAATCGGCAAGAACATGACTGTCATCGAAACTGAAGACGACATCGTTGTCATCGATGCCGGTATGGAATTTGCAAAAGAAGATACCCCAGGTATCGACTACGTTATCCCGAACACTCGCTACCTCGAAGAACGCAAGGACAAAATCCGCGCGCTCATCATTACGCACGGTCACTTGGACCACATCGGCGGCGTTCCGATTGTCCTTTCACGTATCGGCAATCCTCCAGTGTACTCTCGAAACCTTTCTGTTCTCCTTATGAAGAAGCGTCAGACTGAATTCCCTCACCTTCCACCACTCAACGCTATTGTTGTTGAAAAAGACGAAACAGTAACGCTTGGTAAAATGAAAATCAAGTTCTGGGGTGTCACACACACTATTCCAGACTCAATGGGTGTCATTGTTGATACACCACATGGTTGGATCATCAACCCTGGTGACTACAAACTCGACCAGATCGACGGCATCGTTTCTGCGAGTGAAGAAAAAGAGTACGAGATTTTTGATAAAGCAAAAGTCCTCATGCTCATGACTGACTCAACAAACATCGAGAACGAAGGTTTCGCTCTCGCTGAAGTCAAGGTACACCAAGGTCTCGAGCGTCTTATTACTGAAAACAAAAACGGCCGTATTATTATTGCCGCTTTTGCTTCGCACATCACTCGTCTCATCAAGATCATTCACATTGCTGAAAGTCTCGGTAAGAAAATCGTCCTCGAAGGTCGCTCAATGAAGAACAACATCGGCATCGTTATCGAAGCTGGTTTGCTGACGCCAAAGAAAGATACGATCATTACCCTCGAAGATATGCCGAACTATCCACCTGACAAGATTATTCTTCTCGTAACTGGTGCTCAGGGTGAAGAATTTGCCGCGCTCAACCGTGCCGCAAACAAAACACATGCCAAGTTCAAGCTTCAAAAGGGTGACACAATCATTCTCTCGGCTTCGATCGTTCCTGGTAACGAAAACTCTGTGCAGCGTCTCAAGGACGGCCTTGCTCGTCAAGGTGTGAAGATCGTTACCTTCCGAACATCTGGTGAAGACTACGTTCACGCAACTGGTCACGGCAACAAAGAAGATATTCGTTGGCTCCACAATAAAGTGCACGAAAAATTCTTTATTCCAATCCACGGTCACCACTCGATGCTCCAGTCGCACAAGCGCCTCGCTATGGAAACTGGTGTTCCAGAAGAAAACATTATCGTTCCTGACAACGGTTCGATCATTGAAATCAGTGCTGATGGTGAGAAGATCACACTTCGCCCTGAAAAAGCTCCATCTGCAGCCATGATGGTTGACGGTTTCTCGATCGGCGACGTTCAAGAAGTTGTTATCCGTGATCGACAGATGCTTGCCCAAGACGGTATGTTCATCGTGATCGCTGTTGTTGATCCATCAACTGGCAAACTCAAGAAGTCCCCTGACCTCATTTCTCGTGGTTTCATCTACCTCAAAGAAAACCAGGAACTCCTCCGTGCGGCTCGCCACATCATCAAGAAGACCGTCGAAGACGGCGTCGCTGGTCAAAACCCAGTTAACTTCGACATGGTAAAAACACAGCTCGGCGACAACATCTCAAAATTCCTCTTCCAGAAAACAGCAAAGCGTCCGCTTGTTATTCCGGTAGTGTTGAGTGTGTAAGTAAAAAGTCTTAATAAAATTACCAGAATAATATCTGGTTTTTTTTATTTGTAATTTCATCCCCAACCCGAATCTCCATTTCTCCTAAAACTCATTTATAATGATGCTATATGCGCATTGTAAAAGTAAGAGCGCTCAGGTACGCGCTCATTACCGGTTTTCTATTCTCGCTTCACTTAGCGCTTGTTAGTTACGCCAACTCAACATTTGCCTCACAACTCTTCGGCGAAAATGCGGTCGGACCGCTTTTTAGTATTGCTGCATTCATTTCGCTTCTCGCTTTGCTCTTTTGGGCACCACGCAAGATTGCGATCAATGGCAGCTTACTCTTTGTCGCGCTCCTGCTGCTCATTTCGATCTTTGCACTCACTGGACTTTCACAAGCAAGCTTCAGTATTATTTCAGCGGCGCTTTTTATCTTGTACCTTTCACACAACTCTCTCATCCTGTATGGCTTCGACATTATGGTCGAGCATGCAACTGACAATGCTGACACGGGCAAGATCCGCGGTATTTACCTCACTGTTCTCAATGTCGCCTGGATGCTCGCACTGCTTGGCACTGGAACGATCCTCGAGCACGGCGGCTTCAACTTGCTCTACCTCATTGGCGCTATTTTGGTTTTCTTCTCATTGCTCACACTCTACAAGGCCGGAACCATGCTCAATACACACAAGTTCAAGCCGATCAGAGTTGGTCTCAATTTCCGCAAGATCTTTAAGAGTAAAAATCTTTCTTCAATATTCCTCGTCAATTTCTTGCTCCAAACATTTTACGTAGTCATGGTGATTTACACGCCGCTCTACCTCGCAAACACGATCGGTTTCGGCTGGCGAGAGATCAGTATCATTTTCTTTGTTATGCTTTCGCCATTTGTTCTCTTGCAGTATCCACTCGGCCGTATCGCCGACATGCGCTTTGGTGAAAAGGAAATTCTCATCTTTGGCCTTATTGTTATGGGTCTCGCCACCCTCATGATCACCTCGATCGAATCGCCGACAATATGGGTGTGGGCAATAACACTTTTGGTTACCCGTATTGGAGCCGCTACTGTTGAAGTAATGTCTGACAGTTACTTTTTTAAACATGTTGATGAAGAAGATACTGGACTCGTCAGTGTCTACCGTGCCGTTGCTCCACTCGCTGGTGTTATTGTTCCGATACTCGGAGCACTTATTATCGGCGCATATAGTTATATCGCCCTTTTCTCATGCCTCGGTGTGCTGTGTCTCCTCGCTATTATTCCAGCTGCGAGAATTAAGGACACTCGCTAATTTTCTCTTTTTCGCGTAGGATGCATAGATGGAAAGAAACAATGCCTCACGGCCAAACGCGCGTCCAAGTACTCGACAGACGGGCAATAAATCAAAAAACCGCGCCTCTTCTGGCGACGGCAAACAATTCGGTAAAGAAAAACCTTCTACTGGCAACAAGTCGCGACAATCAGGTTTTCCTAAATCTGGCTTTCGTTCCGGTTTATCAACTGGGCGAACTGGTGTAGCAAGCGCACCACGAAGCGCACGTCCAGCCAAAGCTATTCCCGTTCCTGTTGTTCCAAAAGTTAATGACGGTAAAGAACGCATCAATGTTGCACTTCGCAACACCGGCAAAGCAACTCGTCGTGAAGCGGATGAATTGATCGAGGGCGGCAAAGTCTACGTCAACGGTGTCAAAGCAACGCTCGGCATGCGCGTTCTCCCGACTGACAAGATCGAACTCCGCGGCAAAGGCAAAGACTACCGCTACTTTTTATATAACAAACCGGCCGGCATCGTGACAACACAGCCGCAGCCTGGTGAAAAAGATATTGTTTCAACTTCTAAATTCCCAACTAAAGTCTTCCCCATTGGTCGCCTCGACAAAGAATCAACCGGTTTGCTCATCCTCACGAACGATGGTCGCATCACTGACGACATGCTTTCACCTGAGAAGGATCATGAAAAAGAGTATATCGTTACTGTCGATAAAATGGTTACGCGAATATTTAAAGATAAAATGGAAAAGGGCGTGCTCATTGGCGGAGACCTCAAAATGGATCAATATAAAACTCGTCCATGTAAGGTAAATTTGATCGGCGAAAAATCATTCTCAATTATTTTGACTGAAGGCAAGAATCGTCAGATCCGTCGCATGACCGAAGCACTCGGCTTCAAAGTAATGAAACTCGAACGTATCCGTATCGGTAAGTTCATGATCGGAAAACTCAAACCCGGTGAATGGAGAGAGGTGAAAATCTAAATAAAAAATCCCACCAATGTGGGATTTTTTATTTGTTTATTATTTTGAGATTTAGTTCGCAGGTGCTTCTTCTAATTTTACTGAAATGGTTTTTGTTGCGCCGCCGCGAATAATCTTGAGAACGATCGTGTCGCCAACTTTGTGTTCACGAACAATGATACCGAGGCTTTGATTTTCATCAAGCTTCTTTCCATCAACTTCGATAATGACATCGCCTTCTTTGAGCCCAGCTTTTTCTGCCGGCGAACCTTTAAGGATCGCAGGGAGCGAACCACCCGCCGCACTACCGTTTCCGGCACGAACGAGCACGCCGTAATCAACCGAAAGTTTCTGACTTTCAACAACAGCTGCATCGACTTGGATATAACGCACGCCGATGTACGGTCGGATTATTTTCCCGGTTGCTTTAACTGACGCAATAATACCTTTCACTGAATTGATCGGCAGAGCAAAACCGATAGACTGAGATCCTTGCGCGACGGCAACGTTGATACCGACCACTGCACCGTTGAGATCGAGGAGTGGACCGCCTGAGTTACCCGGATTGATCGCAGCGTCTGTCTGAATAACCTGCTCGAGCTGTTCACTATTACCCATGCCGTCACCCGCTGTGATCGAGCGGGACAGTCCGGAAACAACGCCAACTGAAACGGTGTTTTTAAATTGACCAAGCGCATTGCCGATAGCGATCACCGTTGAACCAAGTTCGAGCGTGCTTGAGTCACCGAGTGCGACAAATGGAAATGAAATGCCTTCGATTTTGATGATCGCAATGTCGTAGAGTTCGTCGATCGCTATGATCTTTGCGACATACTTTTTACCATCATTGAGCGTCACAGTGTAGTCAGCATCACTATCTTCGACGACGTGGCGGTTCGTCACGATGTAGCCGTCAGCGGAAACGAGGAAACCAGAGCCGTTGCCGATCTCTTGGTTGGTCGTTCCGTTCTGTTTTGGAACTGCTGAGAAGAAACCGAAGGGATCGATAAAATTCTGTGTTTCGTATTTCGGAACATCCTTACTGATCGTAATCGAAACAACTGCTGGATTGGTTTTTTTGACCGCGGACGTAATAATGTTATCGCCGGAAAATAGCGCAGTTTTTATGCCGTTAGTATTGTTCGTTGACGTATTTTCTGACGTTGCATAGTCGCTCGCGATCGAGGAAAAGATCTGTGTGCGAAATACATAGACGATGCCGAGCGACAAAATAACGACAGCAAGCGCGCTGCAAGCAGCAACAATAACCGTTCGTCGATGGTCCTGCTGAACGGTTCTCACTACTTTCTTTTCTTCTTTTTCCTTATAATTTGGGTCTAATTGAATGTTTGGTTCCATGGTGTCCATGGAAAAATTGTAAGCAATTTCATTTTTTGCCGCAACTAGGCAGAAATAGAATAGTACGTACCGTTTTTTACGATAATTCCCTCTTTTTCCATCGCAGCTAGGGCTGTCGCAATACGATCCTGTGGAAGTTTTATTTTTTCTTGAATTTTCTTTAATGTCATTCGTGATTCAATGAGATTGCGCATTATTGCGCCACGAGCTTCACGAATAGAGCCCTTGAATGTGGCTTGTTTTTTATAGCTCGAATGTCGAACATTAGTAGATAGTTTTTGCTTTTTCAGGTATGAACCATAGTCCATGAGCGCGTAGTACCACTCGCGAGGATTCTTATCGTCGAGGGTTTTCTCAATGAGCGGAAAGAGTGCATCGTCAGAGATTTTATTTAGCGCTGTAGGTTGCTGCGATGTCTTTGATTTTTGCTGCGATTCATCCTTACCTGGATTATTAAAAAATGAATAGATATACACAGCGCGAATATTCGTTTCAATCAACGGAAAAGACTTATTGTACGCAAAAGCCATAATTGCGCGAGCTGTATACGGGCCAATACCTGGAAGTTTTTGGAGTGCCTCAGCTGTGTCTGGAATCTTACCTTTATAATCAGCGACCACAGATTGAGCGAGCAGCCAAAGGTTTTTACCGCGCCGGTTGTAGCCGAGGCCCGACCATTCTGCCAATACATCTCGCAAGTCCGCAGATGCGAGCTTTTTTGCCGTAGGCCATTTTTTTAAAAAAGAATTATATTTTGCCACTACCCTATCTGCTTGGGTTTGTTGCAACATAATTTCGGAAACCAGTATTTTGTACGGGTCTCTTGTCTCGCGCCAAGGAAATACGCGCTTTTCTTTTGCATAGTGATTCCAAACTTTCTTTTTGAAAGCTGCGTAATTTGTTTTCATATATAAAAATATCTAGCTACTTGTTGCTTTGCGTCAACTTAGACCGGCAACGTCAACGAGTGACTCATGTATGCAAGTGTTGAGAGAATAAATAAGGCAAACACACCAAAGACAACATGCTTTGGATGCTGACGCTTAATCTCAACAAAGACAAAGAGGATCAAGCCGAGTAAAACAATAACAGCAAGTCCTGTTAGCGCAAAATTCGAAATCGTTGGGATTTCAACAATAGCCTTGTCTGAAAGTGTCGGGGCGGAAGTGACTGATTGTCCTGTCTGGCTTGATTCAATTGGCTGACTTGTTTGGTTTGATTGCATCGACTGATCAAGCTGCGCACCAAGGTTGAGTGCCTCAACGGTGATCATCGACGGCGTCTCGGAAACAACAGTAATGTCATTTTGTTTATCTCGAATGTTTACACCGGCAACAGTTGGGTTAGCTGCAGGTACTGGGTCATTTGTTGTCACTATCGGATTGATTGTAGCTTCATCTGGCTGTGCTACGGCAACAGAACGTGTCGGCGCACCGAAAAGCTGCACAACGAATGTTGTTTCTCTTCCCTGCCAAACAGCAGTCTTAGTAGCTATGCCGATCTCTGTAAAGCGACTATCGACAATATTATCTCGATGCTTTGGTGAAGCAAGCCAAGCACTTTCAATATCAGCTGACTCAGTAAAATCTACAGCGAGGTTTTCACCAGCATACATAAATTCATAGCCGGCTTTTTGGAACCAGTACCATGGCGTCGTACCATCTGGACTTGTGTGAGAGAAATATTGACGAGCAGCCATGTCGTCCGCCTTGAGTTGAGCAGCCTTTGTAAGCGTATCTGAAATAGCGAGCTTTGGTGCATTATTTTCAACACGCGCCTTGTTAGTGAGATCAACAAGTACGGATGAATAGACCGCGGCCCCTTGCGGAGTAGTAAGAACATATTTATTTGCCGCGACTGAACCAATGAAACAAATAATACCGACAACCAACACAGCTGAAATGCTAGCAAAGTGAAAAAGTGTCGGCTTGTAGCCATTGCCCTCATGTGGGATCAAAGCGTGCTTCAGTTCCTTTCTCATATAGTGAAAATACTATACCACGAAAGTCCACATATAGCAAAACCCCGCAATTAATGCGGGGTTTTGGCAAGAGGAGTTTCTTAGGAGTCGTTCTTATTTTCCTGCTGGAGCTGCTGTAGTTCCTGCGATCTTAGCAATAGATGCTGTTTCCGGGTTTGCACTCCAGTTCACAAGCGGACTTGGAATTGGTGCATTGAGTGTGCTGCATGAGAGATTGTTGATACGAGTCTTCGTCGTAAGGTAAACGATACCTGTTGTCTCCTCTATTCCCCATGGAGAAAGTACTGTTATTGATTCCTTCATCTGGAAGGTTCGAACTTGTTCTTCTGTCGTTTTATCGAAGATACCATTTACCTGCAGCGTGACGCCGAGGTATGAGTTCAAGAATGTCTGAAGTTTTTTGACTTCTTCAGCATCGTTCTGGTAACCGAAGCGGAGGTAATCCTTGAGGTAAACGCCACATGTTGCAGTGCCGAGAACCTGACCTGGAGTTGTAGTAGTGATCGTTCCGCCAGTAGTTGACGTGCCGCCACCAATAGTGCCAGTACTTGTACCGCCACCACCGTTGCCGCCAGTATTGCCCCCGTTGTTGCCACCATTATTACCGCCGTTACCATTGTCATCACCACCATTATCGTCACCACCTCCCTGTCCGTCGTCACCATCATCTGGAGGAGTTACAGTTGGAGCGATGTAGCGATTAACAACAACGAGTGTTGCAGCTGGTTCTTCACAGTAAAGTGGAATATGTCCATCTGCTGTGTACACATCGTTCCAGTCATTTGTACTATCGTCATCAAAAAGATGATTGCTGTGTGCTGTGAAATAGTCAAAGTTGTAAATGTATTCACCTGCATCGTCGTGGTACATAGTGACTTCCCAGTCTGCTGCGTTACCACCGTGTATCACTTCTTCACCGTAGTAGTAGTTACCGAGTTCAAGATCAGTGTACGTTGTACAATTTGCATCGTTTTCTGTAGACCAATCGAGCAAGCGAGTATTCTTAACCATAGGAGTAGTTACGAATGTTGATGAAAGTTCGCCTGTTGTATCACCGTAGACTGAAGTCTCAGTAATGCCAGGGATTTCAAATGTAACACCGCTAACTGCACTTGATGGAAGCATGTCCCAATTCTGATCGAGGACAAGTACGCAAACACGAATGCTGCCTTTTACTTGTTCGTGACCATTGTTGTAACCGTGGTCATCGTGATCATTGTGACCATTATCCCAACCAGTGTGACCATCCCAGTGATCGTGTTCGTAACCGTGACCACCATTGTGTCCGCCGTTACCACCATTGCCACCGTGACCGCCGTTGCCAAAAGTACCAAGTTCAATTTTTGTATCCTTAGTATCTTCTTTTGTTTCCTTAATTTCTTTAACTTCTTCTTTTGTATCTCTTGTTTCTACTTCAACTGCTACCTTTTCGATTTCGGCGTTAGCGTCTACGGCAACGACAGCAATTTCTTCGGCACGAACCGTGCTGATAAAACCGGCCATTGACCCGCCAACCATACCAACCATGACAAAAGCTATAAGGACTGATTTAGCCCCAATAGCCAAAAAACGCTTTGTTTTCATAAGCTATAATGCGATTATTACTCTAATAATAGAAGTCCCGGAAAGGGCTCTGACCAAATACTACCTATATAATAGAATGTGTCAAGGGGCTGCCAGATGAGGTTCTGACGAGGACTAAAGTAACAAAACCCCGTGAAGGGTTTTGCAAAAAACTATTTATTGAGCTGGAGCGTCGTTGGTGTCGCTCGCATCTCCACCTGGAGTGAGATCAACTTGGACATTAATATCTTTATTGTCGTTTGAACGTTGAGCTGGACGACCTCTGTAGTAGTACCAAGCACCCCCGAGAATGAGGATGATAATAATGATGACGAGTAAAACTGTATTTGCTCCGCTACTACTGTTGTTGTTATTGTTGTCCATATTATTTAAGCGGATTTTCTCCACGGATAACGCGAATCAAAAAGAGAATGATCGCAACAACGAGGAGGATATGAATAAGATTACCAATCGCATAGACTCCGACAATACCGAGGAGCCACGCAATGATAAGAATAATGGCAATTGTTGTCAGCATACGTTTATGCGCTCCACATATATGGTGGCGCGTTAATTACTTATAACGATACTAGACCTATTTTTATATTACTCCTCTTTTGTATTTTTGTCTTTAGTTTGCTTGCGAGCTTTTGAGCGTTTCTTAAAAAGAAAATGAAACCATGGTTGATCCTTGAGACGCTCTTCCATTTCTTCCAAACCGTTTTCAACTGAATCGGAAATACGGTTGGCTTTCTTGAGGAATTTCACTAAGTAAACGATAGCGACTGACAATAGTGCAGCGACGACGACAAGCGCGATCGTAGCGACAAAGAAAAATACTTCTGATTTCATAAGGCTTTCCATGTCAGATAGTATAGCACTTTTCTTTTTACTTGAGTGGACCGGCTTCCTTGCGGAGACCGAATGTCATACGAATGTTTTCGAGAACACTGAAAGCTTGTTCTTTGTCGAATTCAACGACTGTTCCAGTCTCGTAGTTATCTATGTTTGTTGTATGAACAGTGAGCGCAATTTCGTAACATGTACCATCAAAGAGAGTACGGTAAATACGAGATGTGTAAAGGTTCCCTGCTCCCGGATCACTTGCGTCAACACGCTTAACTTTGAGATCGTTCCATGTTGTTACATCAGTAAATTCACCTGTTGCTTCGCCAGGAATAGTGAAGCAGCGTTCTTCTGTGTTCTTAGATTTGCTTGAAGAGACCGTTGCGTAGCCTTCAGAGTATGTACTTTTAGGTTCAGCAAAAGCGCCTTTTGGGAAAGCCATTGTGACGAGCGGATTCTTGAGAAAACCACCCTTCGCTGTTGCGCGTTTTGACACAACGAAATCTTTAGGGTGTGAGACGGTGTACATAGTACTTTCGTCCACATCGCTATTATAAGTACCACTTTCCCATGTTTCCCAGTCTTTAGTAGCTTCTTGGAGGGCCTCCTGCTGCTGGTCTCCAGGAGCGGCTGCTTTGTGCTTGCCGACGAAAATAATACCGACAATGATGATAATGAGTGCTATCGAGCCGAGTAAAATGTTTCTATTTTCTGTAGTCATACCCCCATATATACGCCTATGTGACCTAAAGCGGAAGTTGCTAAAAAGCTGATTTGTGGCGGAATTTTTTGAGAGAAAATTGAGTTTTTCTTCATCCAAGTATGCTACTAGACGATATTTTTCCTCCTTTTGCAATGTCTGGTGTTATAATTGCTCCATATGGATTTTGAACAAGGCAAGAAAAAGCGCTTCACTACCAATCACCTCTTTGGCGCACTAGTACTGATTCTTTTTATCGGCAACATCATTCTCTTTACGCGCCAGGAAAAGATGATCGATGAGAATCGTGAACTCGCACTCCTCGCTCAGCGAACTGCCCAATCGAGCATTGATCAAACCAACCTCAGCCTGGGCAATGTCAAAGATGACCTTGCTCAGTTCAAAGTAAAAAGCGCAGAAGAAGTTGCCGCTGCCGAGAAAAAAGCGGCTGAACAAGCGAGCCTCGTTGAACAGATCAGAGATAAGCCTGTCATTGTCGCGCCAACCGTCTCCGGCATCGTAAAATCGTGGCAGCCGGTCATCGCTCGGGTAACGTGTGAATTCCGCTATGCAAACGGCAACCTGTACGCTCGCCAGAGTGGTTCGGCAACACTGCTCTCGTTTACGAACGGCAGCCGAAGTCTCATCACCAACAAACATGTCGTTTCTGATATCGACGGCTACGGACCATCGAACTGTGCTATCAAATTCCCGAACGATGCAGCCGTCTACAATATTGGCGTTGCTGATATCACTCTTTCAACCAAAGGTAGCGACATGGCAACTATTGCGACAACCTCCATCCCGACATCTATCGGTGGGAAAACCAAAAGAAATTACTGTGCCTCAATTCCAGATGTCGGCAGCACGATCGTTATACTCGGCTATCCAAGCATCGGCTCTAATGTTGATGTGACTGCAACCGAAGGTATCGTGTCCGGCTACGAAGGTTCATACTATGTGACTTCGGCCAAAGTTGAACACGGCAATTCTGGCGGTGCCGCAATTGATCTCACTAACAATTGCTACCTTGGTATTCCAACGTTTGTGCAAACAGGACAAATTGAGTCGCTCGCGAGAGTGTTGAAGTGGCAGGCGTTCTAACATACATGTAATTAAATAAAAATCTGACAAATAAAAAGAGCACTAACTATGTCAGTGCTCTC
Organism: Minisyncoccota bacterium; assembly: GCA_017992485.1. Taxonomy (GTDB): domain Bacteria; phylum Patescibacteriota; class Minisyncoccia; order Phycocordibacterales; family UBA9973; genus JAGOSA01. Next base: position 7,336 of record JAGOOL010000002.1, on the reverse strand, counting down.
ATTTTTTAATTAGTCTACATACTATTTAGCTTTTATCTCTTCGTGAATTTCTTCAAGACGAGCTTTGATAGCATTTGTATTGTAGAAACGAACCATTTTTGGAAGCAATACATCGTAATCCAAGCTATGCTTCACAAGTATTTGCCTCATATAACTCGCAGCGGCTTCTTCTCCTTCATCCGAATAGACCTTAAGATCATATTGTATACCGTCAGGCATCCAAAGACGATCAATGTATACTCGAGTGTTTTCATTACCAAGCGTGTCTTGGGCATTAAACCGGTCGAAACTAAGGTCACCAACATAATGCAGAGATCCGGTAATGCGAAGCTCCTGAAGCTTTCTAGCAACATTACTGTGTGCTATATCAGGCAAGATTCCAGCTTCGAAGAAATTATTTACATCTTCTTCCTCATCAAGTAGATCTTGATATACTTTTGGCTCATCATTAACTTCAAGACGAACCACGTTCATTTTGCCGATCATTATGATATATAGCAAATGTTCTGTTTTTAATTTTTCATCACTGTCGATAAAAAATCGTTTCTGTCTTTGTGCGAATTTGCCAGCATCAATAAAACGATATTTTTGATTAAACATATGGAATGCTTCTTCGGAAATAGCACTTCCGGCTTCGTTCTCGATATTCTTTTTAGTTTTCATGGGGCTATCTTATTTGGTTTTGGTTACCAAAATAATAGCACAATATTTAGTTTTTGTCTAGTTTAGAAAAAGCGAACAAGTGCGTTCCGTTTTATAGATTACGCATACTCTTCCCTATAGATAGACATGAGTGTGAGGAAAAGACTGAGTGATAGCGGTCCAATGATAAGTCCGGCAATACCGAACAACGTGACACCGCCGAGCACCGAGAACAAAACTGCGATTGGTGGAAGGTCAATATTTTTACCAACAACAACTGGCTGCAAAATGTTGTCGATCGTACCAACGAGTGCAAGCGACCAGATCAAGAGACCGAGTGCGTGGAGAGGCAAACCAGTGAAGAACAGGAAAAGAATAGCTGGAACAGAAACAACTCCTGTTCCGATTTGCGGAACCATCGAAGCGATACCGGCAAAGACAGCCCAAAGCACAGGGTTTGGTACACCGAAGATCCAGAGTCCGGCACCGAGCAACACACCTTGCACAAGCGCAATCAAAACGTAGCCGCGCATAACGCCGTTGACCGAAGCAGCAAGCTTGTCGAAGATCTTATCGTCATAACGATCGGCGAGTGGCGACAAACGTACGAGGTAGTGGCGGAAATGTTCGCCATCTTTGAGGAAGTAGAAGAGTGACAGCAAAATGAGGAGTAGAGAGAAAATAGTTTGAATGGTTGCAGTGAAGATCGTGCCGAATGAATTCGTAATGAAACTCGTCATGTCAGAGATCTTTTCACGGATCGGAAATTCGGTTGAACCCGGCACAACTGAGTGAACCCAATTCACGAGATCAGTGACGTACTGCTGGCCGGAGCCACCGTCAGCAAGCGAATGGTAGAGCGACTCTGCTTCTGAAACGACTTTTGCACCGATGAAATAGAGCGGGACAGCAAGCACAATAAAAAAGGCCAAAACGGTAATGAGCGCCGCCAGCCAAGAAATGTTTTTTGCAAAACGACGTCGAATCCAAAGGTACACAGGAAAGAGGACAACAGCGAGTGCTGCTGAAATTGCGAGCACTATCATGAATGGTCTAAAAATTGCGGCGGCCAAGATCACTACAGCTGCGAGCAAAATATAGAAGAATAATTTTCCTTTTTTGGGTTCGGTTTTTTCCATGGGTTTACTATATCACTTACAGTGGCTTTGTGTCTGATGATGGTGGTGTTGATGGTGGCGTATCAGTCTTTGGTTCAGAAGTAGATGGTTCGGTTTTTGATTCTGCTTTTGGTTCTGATGGTGCCGCTCGGTAGGCAGATGGATTTGGTTCAGTTCCTGGTGGATACGGTACGATCGCACCTGCAATCAAATATGCAATAACGCCCGGGAAAACACCCGTAAATATCATAAGGAAAATAAAGATCACTCGCAAAATCGTCGGATCGATATTCATGTATTCAGCTAGGCCACCGAGTAAGCCGGACACTTTTCTATTTGTTGTGCTTTTGTATAACAGTCTCATAGAGTAATTATATCATTTATCATTGCGCGCGGCGCGCCGGCGCAAGCGGCGGCGCAATTTAAACTACTCGCCTCTTAAACTCCGCAATGGTGGCACGCGGAATTTTCTCTTCGACAAGTGCCCAGAAGTTGCGGCTGTGGTTGAACACTTTTGTGTGACAGAGTTCATGTACGACCAAGTAATCCTGCAAATGTTCCGGCAGAAAAATGATGCGGTAGTTGAAGTTAAGATTTTTGTGGCGAGAGCAACTTCCCCATCGCGACTTTTGATTTTTGATCGTTACGGTACCAAATGGACTTTTATAGTATTCGTTGAAAATACGGAGCTTCTCAAGAACGAGCAGTTTCGCTTCCCTCTTATATTTGTCGAAGTCGCGCTTGTTGGCTTTGGGGATTTGGAGAATGTCGGCACTCTTGTATTTGGCGACGGCTTTTTCTATCCAGCTGCGTTTTGCAGTCACAAATATTTGAACGGCCTCGTCTGAGACAAAGGTCGGCTGCGTAATGAGGACAGTCGCGTCCGTGCGAACCGTGATCCGCAAACTTCGCGAGCGAGAACTCTTCTTTATTTCAAAAGGGATGCTGTCGAGCATGGCACAATTATATACTGTTTATCCCACGCCTTGAAAAAAGCTGAAATTCTGGTACTCTATGTGGGCAAATTAGCAATAGTTCGCATATTGCGGGATCGTCTAATGGTAGGACGCAACTCTCTGAAAGTTGTTATCTTGGTTCGAATCCAGGTCCCGCAGCAAGTTTGAGCTAGAACAAGATGCGTTAAGGTTATGTTTCGTGAGGTTGTATAGAGTAAAATAATGCAAGTTATACGATATGATGTTAAAGAAATGAAACCAAATAAAATAATCATCACCGGCGATGCGGGTCGTGGTAAATCTTCACTAGCCTCAAAAATTTCAGAAAAATTAAAAATCCCAAATTATTCGACAGATGATTACTTTTATGAGATTAAATTTTCAAAACCTCGAGACAGGAAAGAATCACTCGAAAAAATCTCAGAGATTTACAAAAATGATTCATGGATTGTAGAAGGAACTACGGCGTGGTTACTAAATCCGGGGATGGAACTTGCTGATACTATTATTTATCTTCGTTATAATAATATATTTTCGCAGTGGTTTATATTGCTTAAACGCGGATTATCTAGGAAAGATGAAAAGATAAAACGCACGCTTGCACTTATGAAGCACGTTTTTTATAAGAGGTATAGTTTGGGTTATAAAAAAGGAAAAATGACTCATATAGAATTTATTGAACCTTATAAAGATAAATTAACGATTCTTTCGTCATTTAAAGAGATAGATGAATTTTTAAAGAATTTATAAGCGCTCAAAGACCGTCGAGATGTTTAGATAAAATTGTTAACAATAACCTTACTAGGCTTGACCAACTACGGCTCTTGCTCAAATACGCCAGCATCTAATATATTTTTTAATTTAAATAGTGGCAGACAATTATAGATATATGGAAAACCCCATCAAAAAACAACCGACATTCTCAATAGACGAACCTCGCATTGGAGATGAAAATGCTTTGGCTCCGATGCATATACAGGCATGGAAAGAGACATACGTAACACCTGAATCAGGACTAACTACCGAAGGAGTGGATGCTATGCTCGGACACATGTTAATCAATACTGATTTTAGAAAAAACACTATTGCTGAAGCCTTGGCTAATCCGGAAAAAATTTTATATCGAGTCATCAAAAACAGTAACGGCAGTATTGTTGGTTTCTTACACGGATCAAAAAATGAAGACGTCAACGAACTTGATGGTATTTATTTACTCGATGAAGTAAAAGGATCCGGCACTGGAGATAAACTTATGGAAACATTTTTGGCTTGGAGTGATAAAAGTAAGCCATGCAGACTGGAAGTATTTTCTTTTAACGAACGTGCTATTAGTTTTTATACTAAGTATGGTTTTGTAAAGACTGACAAACCAACACAACTCTACAAGGACAAGTTACCTTTTATAGAAATGATTAGATCGGTCGCCTAAATAAACAACCTCGCCACTCTCACCTCTTCAAACGTCATCTTGTATCCAGCACTTTCTAAAGCGAATTTGAGCGGAGAAAGTTTGCCGCGCAGCTCTGGCTTGAGTTTGGCGTTTTCTTTTTTGACGGCAGTGATTATTTTCTGTGCAGGCTTGATGCGAGACAGATCAAGATCTGGAAACTCTTTTACCAAATCTTCGAGGTGGCTGATGATCGTTCCGACAGTAAAATTGCGTTCTGCTGCAATGTCTTCGAGACTCATCCCCTTGTCGAACAGTTCTTTGGTCAAATGAGCAGTCGGGATTTTCACCGCTTTCTCGACGCCAGTTTTTTCATCTCGGGAAATGATTTTACTTTCCTGTAGCGTACCGTCCATTCTCCAGATGAAATCTTTCTCAAGTTTAGCGAGCTCGGCTTTCTTGAGCTTCTTGAACATGTTCTCATTGGCTTCGCTTTCTTCGCGGAGCTTGTAGTCGAAAGCCAGAACTTCGGGATCGACTTTAAGCGCGTCCGGGTTAAATCCGATGAGTCTTATGCCGGCCAGTGTCCGGACGCGCGACAATGCCACATAGCCCATGCCAAAAGCAAAGGTATTGGCGAGATCGATCTCGGCCGAATCCAAACTCATGCCCTGACTTTTGTGGATGGTAATTGCCCAAGCGAGCCGCAGCGGCAACTGCGTAAGCTGTGCTTTTATTTTGCCATTTTCTTCGATTGCCCACGTTTCGTACTGGACCTGAATCTTCTTGCCGTTGGTCGTCGTGACGATCGGCAAACCATCTGCCGCAAAATCCGAAATGATGCCGCGTGTTCCATTTACGTAACCAAGCTCCTGATTGTTTTTGATGAACATTACCTCAGCACCTTTCTTGAGCTGCAATTCTTCTTGCGCTAAACAACTTTTTTTCAAAATCTCGACAATGACATCACTACCTGAACTCATCATTCGGTAGGTTTTTGAATCGCCTTCGATCGCCGCGAGATTTAGATTATTTTCAGCGTCGACATTACGGTTATGCGTATAGAGTTTTGTCAGCACTGAACTTTTACCAGAGGTATCTCCGAGATCGACACTTGCCTCATCGCCCGAACTACTATCATTTCCGACAAACCTCGTTGAGAGCAATTCATGGTGCGACTCATCGATCTTATTGTCTCTGATCGCATTTAAGATTGCCAAGAACTGATCGTCTTCCTGTCGGTGCTGTTCGGTGATGTAGCAAATCGCCGGCGACATCGCTTGCCAAGCATTGCTGTAGATCACCATGTCTTTGGGTTTTGCCTCCGGATTACTATCCTTCGTTTTATTTACCGGCGGCAACTGAAAAAGATCTCCCGCCAAAATAACTTGGAGTCCCCCGAATGCAATATCTTTACCCTTAAACCTTCGGCAAACCTGATCAACCATATCAAGTCTGTGCGCATGGAGCATTGAGATTTCATCAATGATCAAAACACGCGCGCCAGAAAATCTCGTCCACAAGTACGGCTTCTCGGTCAAAGCTTCGAGATCGTAGTCGGTCATTTTTTCTTTGATACCAATTCCCGCCCAGCCGTGAATCGTCATGCCGCGCATGTGCGTCGCGGCAATACCCGTCGACGCCGTAACAGCCACAGCAATGCTGTGCTTTTTGAGATAGTCGATGTACTGATTGAGCAAGTAGGTTTTGCCCGAACCAGCGCTTCCCGTCAGGTAGACATTTACCCCTGTTTTCATAATAGATAATGCCTGAGCTTGAGTCATAGAGCTGATTATAGCAAATAAAAAAAACTGCTTACTAATAACCATAGTAAGCAGTTGGAGTTTGTTTCGTAAAGATTGAACGACGCTGATATCCGGTGCCGCCGAGATCGTACTTCTTAATAATCTCGATGGCTTTTTTCGTAAGTTTGGGATCTTGCCTTTTCGACCTCATAACACCTTCCGTCCATTGATACAGACTGATGCGAGCATTATTTTCGATATGAACATATGGATGCCTGAAAGCATCTTCGAGCAATGCTAGAGACTCGAGCGTATGAATTCTTGAGCACGTTTGAACAATCGCCTGAGGAACAGTATGAAACCATTTCAACGTTAGCCAATTTTCCTCATAATCATAGTAGAATTCCTCGAACTTTTCTCGTAGCGTACGAACATATATCTCTCCATATGAATAGAGCGCAATGTACATTGCAATATCCATGACAACACCTGGATCAGTTTGGTACTTGAATACTTCATTTACCATTTTGTCTGCACGATCTCGCTTCATATAACGAGTCGCATATATTGCCATGCGACGCAGACGCGAGGACGGATCACTCAGAGCAATTTTCCTTAGTTCCGGAATAGCTTTTTCGTAATGGTTGTCTTCAATCAACGTTATGAGAACACGACGCCCTCCTTCTATACAGAATTGATTCATGGGCGTAATGGGTTCGCCAAACTCATCAAATTCCTCTTCCCTTTCTGCCCAATACTCAGTCCAGTCAGGATAGTATTCGTTGATGATTATCTCTCGTGCAAATTCTAGCTCGGCTGGACCATTCTGTAGTGTTTTTATGCGTGCGTTTCGTGCACGTGTTTCATCTGGATCATAGAGATACAGATCGGAAGGGACGATTTCGTCCGGCTTCGAGAAAACCATGTTCTCGAAAACTACTTTGAGATTTCTTACCATGATTTTTCGGTTTTAAGTTTTAATTATAGAGTTTCGGCAACTATAGCAAATGCGACCCGCCCTGTTAAGGATGCCTTGCTGATACCAGAGTAGCCTCATGTAAAATAAAAAAGCAGCCGGAAATTTCGGCTGCTCTATTTCATTACATACTCTACCTATGCGCGATCGAAAGAATGTGTCCATCTGCTGGCAGACGGTAACGGAGACCTTGCTCTATTGCCAAATGTGGCCGTAGAAAATACTCGATTCCCGGGTTTTAACAATCTTCCACCAACAATAAGCGGCGGCGGCACAGCAACGGGATTAGTAAAACCATCGAGTCTCACATAGAGAATGTTGTGTTTTGGGTGACGCAGGAGAAATTGCCCACGATCATTATCCTTAAATAATTTTTCTATACGCAGCAGCTCTTCTGCGTCGCTACAGGAAAATTTACCCATGGCTTTATCTTTGAGATAATTAAGCTTGGTGTAGATAAAAGCATGCCTTTTCATTTTGACGAAACTTGATAATTCTTTGCGCCCATCAAG
>JAGOOL010000001.1:27950-29470 GCA_017992485.1 Minisyncoccota bacterium | reverse complement strand
ATCATCAAAAAAGACCCTCGCATCGCGGATTATGTGCTCTCGCTTACGATTGTCGGTACACTCATTTCCATTTATCAAAACCTCCTGTATTATAAAATTCTACCGGAAAGTATTTCTCCGTGTTCGGCTGGTGTGTCGTGCACAACGAAATATGTCGAATATTTCGGTTTTCTGACGATACCCCTTTTATCACTTATAACCTTGATCACGATCACCGTTTTGATGATTATGTACAAGAAACAAAACCATGCCTAAAGAAGCAAAAATTCTTATTAGTATCGGCCTCCTCGTTGTCGTCGGCGCAATCGCGCTCATCGTCATGAAGCCAGCAATGACTGTCTCAGAGCAGCCAATCGACACAAGTATCATAATCAGAGAAAATAGTCATACGCTCGGAGCGGTGGGTGCGAAAGTCCAAGTCGTTGAATTCGGTGACTACCAGTGTCCAGCTTGTGCCTACGCGCACCCTATCTTCACAAAGCTCATGAAGGACTATGCTAACAACCCAAATGTGAGCTTCACCTTCCGCAACTTCCCTCTTCCTGGTCACAAGAATGCAATCGTTAGCGCCCAAGCTGCCGAGGCCGCTAGTGCACAGGGTAAATTCTGGGAAATGCATGACATGCTCTACGAAAAGCAAGATGAATGGAGTGAACTCGCAAATCCAAAAGAACTTTTCGCAACATACGCGACAGCCATCGGTCTTGATGTTACAAAGTTTAGTACAGATGTTTCAAAGAACGCTTATAGCGCAATCATCAATGCAGACAAAAACGATGGTGAAGACCTCAATATCAACGGCACCCCAAGCTTCTTCATCAACGGAGAAAAGTTCGGCGTCGGTAATGTTCCATCGTACGAAGAATTTAAAGCAAAGATTGACGAGGAGCTCAAGTAAAACAGATATACATAAAAAGCCGGACATCCGGCTTTTTATTTTGGTTTTTTTATTACGTACTATTTTAGTATCTACTACTTTGCATCATTTCCAATAATGATTGTATACGAGTCAGCACCATTCTGATTGTGAGAGAAACTACCAAGACGCATCCAAGTTGGCGTTATCTTAACGAGCTCCATTCTACTACCGCCCATTTTTAACACTGGAGGGACGGTATCACTTTGGAATATTCGGTGCAGTAATTCTGTATAAAGAGATTCTATTGAGGAGATGTCGTCAATAACATGCGCGTCGCCGCGAACCTGGAGTGTCATTGCGGGCTCACGAGAAAAAGCAGTAAACGCTATTTGTGGATCTCGAATAATGTTTTGAAGCTTTGCACTATCTTGATGGGTATTAAAATACATCGTTCCGTCCTCATCAACTATGTAATACACTGCTGCAGCCGAAATGCCGTCTTCGCCCATAGTGGAAAGGACACCGACTGGATTTGCTTTAACGAAAGCGATAAGTTCATTGTTGTTCATAGCTGTATAGTACACCCTCTTTTTATTTTGCCCAATCTAGCCTACTTTGCCCAATCGATGATTTCCTGGTACTTCACTTCCCCACAAAGCCA
>JAGOOL010000001.1:0-27850 GCA_017992485.1 Minisyncoccota bacterium | reverse complement strand
CCACCTTGAACAGGTAGTGGGAATGAAACAGTGCTTCCCTCAAGTGGAGATGTAACTGTCATGCCGCATTTATATTTTGGCGCAATTACGACCGGAGGATTTTGTGTGTCTATACCATTTGTGTCTGTCGGATTGTTTTGTGTACCATCCCCTTTCACGAGGAAAATAGCAGCAATCATTATCGCGAACAAGATCATAATTATTGTAAGTGGTGTTTGGCGTTTGTGGTCTTCCATATGTTGGAAAGTGTAGCATGGACGACTCGCTTAGTAAAAATAGAATTGAAAAATACTCTTTAGATCACATCGGTACCAAAAAAAGAAAAAACCCCGAAGGGCTTTTTCTGCGTTCAATTTATAGTTTGCTCAGAACGTATTTTGACTACTTTTTATACTTACTTTGAGATACGAGCGAGGCGGGCCTTTTTTCGAGAAGCGTTATTCTTCTTGATGACGCCACGCTTTGCGGCCTTGTCGATTGCGGCAAACGCAACCGGAAGGAGCTTTTTCGCTTCGTCGGCCTTCTTTTCCTTGACTGAACGTTCTACCTTTTTGATGGCATCACGCATAGCCTTGGTGCGGCGGTCGTTCACAGCTTTACGCTTGATTGACTGTCGGAGGGCCTTTTTTGCTGACTTAATGATTGGCATTGAATGTAATTAAATAAGGTAATAACGAGAGACTTTTTGCGATTGCTTACGCTTTCGCTCGAACTGACTGAGACGGGATTACTATACCAGAAAAGACGCAATATGCAAGCTGGCGGCTTCCTTGTATACTGTCTCCATGATCGCATTCGTTAAAGGCACAATTGCCGACATTTCAGACCGCTCGGTTATCATCGAAACCCAAGGTGTGGGCTATGAGGTCTCAACTACTACCGAGACGCTTGCCGTTGCCAAGCTCGGCGCTGAAATGGCGCTGTTTACTCACCTGGTCGTTCGCGAGGATTCTATGGAGTTGTACGGCTTTCGGACTCGCCAGGAGCTGACATTTTTCCAAATGCTTATTACGGTTTCCGGTGTCGGTCCCCGTTCGGCGATTGCTATTGTTTCGCTTGGCTCGATCGATTCGATTCAGCGCGCGATTGGTGCTGGCGACGCGACGTATCTGACGAGTGTTTCCGGCATCGGAAGAAAAACTGCTGAAAAAATAATTATCGATCTTCGTGACAAACTTGCGGCCCTTGGTCACACTGCTGCGAGTGGCGAACTGTCTGGTGACTCAGATGTTATTGAGGCTTTGATGAAGCTCGGTTATACGCGAGAAGAAGGTCGCGATGCGATCAAGAGAATTCCAGCCACTGCCGTTACGCTCAATGATAAGCTTCGCGAAGCGCTTAAATATATCGGGAAGTAGGTTTAATGGCGCGCTGGCGAGCGACTATAGTGCCCAAAACCACGTCCGTAATTTTTTCTAAAATAAATATTTAGTAAAGTAAAAGTTTTCTTAAATCACCATGCCTGAACTACCCGAAGTACACACAACCGTGAGCGGACTGCAAAAGACTTTGCCGGGTCTTCGTATTACTGATGTCTGGACCGATCTTGCAAATGGCAACCACACTTCCCCACACCTAAAAACATCCCACAAAGATAAAAACTTTTTTGCTTTATTCAAAAAACATGTTGTCGGCGCGAAAGTTATTTCGGTGACGCGTCGTGCAAAAAATATTTTGATCCATATCGAAACTGCCAGCACAAAAACTGGAGCAAAAAATTATTCAAAGAACCAAAAAACGGTTTTGATCCATATGAAAATGACCGGCCATATGATGGTTGGGAAATATGTACTCGATACCAAGAAAAAAGAATGGATACCATCTCCGACTGAGAAAAATAATGCGCTTCGCGATCCATACAATAGATTTCTTCACGTTGTCTTTACCCTTTCGAACGGAAAACACGTCGTGCTCTCTGATGTTCGCAAGTTTGCCAAAATGACGCTTGTCGATACAGCCGACCTAGCAACGAGTATTCACCTCAAACACCTCGGACCAGAACCGCTCGACAAAAGCTTTACCGAAAAAATATTCGTCGAGCGACTCATGGAAAAGCCGCGTGGCAAAATAAAAATAGTTTTGCTCGACCAAACAGTGATTGCCGGTATTGGTAATATCTATTCAGATGAAATGCTTTTCCTCGCAGGTATTCATCCTTTTTCTATTGTTGAAAAAATTCCCAAGAATCTTCTATCTCTCTTATACAAAGGCATGATTACTGTGCTAAAAAAAGGTATTGATTTCGGTGGTGACTCAACAAGTGACTACAGAGACATTACCGGAAATCGCGGCAAGTTCCAGTCCGCCCACAATGTCTATCGATGCGCCGGCAAGCCGTGTCCGAGACGCGGCTGTAAAGGTACGATTGAGAAACTTCCCTTTGGTGGACGCAGCGCGCACTTTTGCCCTGTTCATCAGAAATTATATTCGTAACATTTGCTGGGCTGTAAAATTATTTTAGTAATTGGTGTATACTTTTCCCATGGCACTCGAACCAAAAAAAGACCTCCTCTATGTTTTCCTCGGCCTCGTCGCCCTCTATATTATTTGGCTATTTACTGGCGGACCAGAGCGTTACTTGGACTCAAAACCATTTCTCAAGGATGGCTCATACAACAAGGAACCTGAGCAATACGATCGCTAGTTTTCCAAAAGATTTCTGCACCTTTTCTATTTATATTCCGAGCATTCTAAACAGTGCGATTCCTGTCGCAACTGAAACATTGAGCGATTCTTTCTCACCGTGCATCGGAATCTCTGCGATGATGTCGGAAACCGCAAGAACTTTAGACGAAACACCGTCGACTTCATTACCGAGAATAATGAGCGCTTTCTCTATCTCCCCTTTCTTTGTGCCGATGCGTATTTTTTTATAATCAATAGATTTTGGAGACTGCTCGATCGAGATAATTGTCCAACCGTCTTTTTTTAATTTTGAAATAAGTGAACCTGTTCGTGCAACAGCAGTCCACGGAATATTTTTTTCTGCACCAAGTGAGCGCGTAATGACTTTGGTGTTCGGTCGGTTGAAACGATCAAGCGGCGTCGGAGTATAGCCGGCGAGATAGATGTGCGAAACACCGGCCGCATCAGACGTACGAAAAATCGAACCGACGTTTTCGGAGCTGCGGATATTTTCGAGGAGAATGGCGACCTCCCTCGATTTTTTCTGAGCTGTTTTTTTCATAGATGTATTTACTTATTCTTGAACAAACAAAATAAGAATGACTGGTAAGACAATACCAATAAACAATGTTATTAGAAATGAATACTTTAACGAACCACTTCCGTACTGGTAATTAACCGGTAGTGCAATATCATTTCTATTTATTGATCGAGACTGGAGGAAAAGATCTATTTCTTTATTAAAATCGTTAAGGTTTTTTCTAATTCTATTTTGTAGTTTCTTTTGCAAGAAAAATATCAGGACTGAAGTGAGAACTGCTAACACAAGAACGATGTTCGCTATTTGCGGATTAAAAGTATTTTTAAATGTAAAAAATAATGCCAAAATTGCTATTCCCAAGATAATACCTAAGCCAGCAAAGCTAAGTCTTAGTAGTTGCTGTGGCCATGCAATTTTATAGCTCCAAAAGAAAGGACTATTTACAACATAGATCGGTTCGTTTCCGGTAACGGCACCCATGAGATTGAAACCACTGCGTACTCTAAAATATTTTATATAAATATGTCGAATGTCCGGATACAACTTAGCCGTATCTATTTCTTTACTTAATTGAGTGCCAGTATTCTTTGTGAACCCAGAAGCAATCATAACAAATATAAACAGTGCAATAGCAACGATGTCGTAATGCTCGAATGTGAGGAAAAAGTTTTTTAAGTCCATAAAGATAATTTTATTTTAATACTTCTGTTTTTTGCTCAGCGCGAGTAAACAGTAAATAGGCCCCCGAAATAACCATTATCACCGCAACCAACATTATTAAAGGAAAAGAGAACATCGTAAGGAGATATGCCAAAAAAGCCAGTGAGTCATTTGTAATATGTTTATCAATAAAAGGAGATGCTGAACTACCGACTGCAGTAAAAACTTCTTGTCTAAAAATAATTAATATAAGTCCCACAATGACAAGTATCGAGGCCTTGAGTTTTCTTTTTGTTTGCATGAAGTAATAGTACTACTTAATTTACAACTCTTCAGGTCCGCCCGGCAGGAATCGAACCTGCGACCCTCTCCTTAAAAGGGAGCTGCTCTACCGACTGAGCTACGGGCGGATATTGTGCGTCACAAAACGCTATCTGAAAATACCACGTGGAGCGAGAAAAATCAAATCGACGACTTGGCCAACTTGCTCACAAAATAGTATTGAAAGATACACAAAAAATAAAAATTAGAAATGCGCAAAATGCATAACGAGTGCGATGAACGCGACACCGAGCACCGTCATGATTGTCGTCCATTTTTTTGGATGCGAATGAAAACTTTCCGGGATCATATCGGCGAGCGCGATATACACAAAGAAACCGGCGAAGATAGAAATAATGACACCGAGTGAAAATGCATTGACGACGAAGATCGAGCCGACGATGATACCAACAACCGGTGCGACTGCATCGATAACAAGCCACTTCTTCGCACCCATATTTTTTTTCTCGCCGTTGACACCATTGTCGCCACCTTTCAAAATCGCGGCGACAGTATTGATACCATCAGAAAAATCATGCGCAAGAACTGCAATCGCAACAACAGCACCGGTCGCTATTGAAACTTGAAATGAGAAACCAATAGCAAGACCATCAAGAAAACTGTGGAGCACCAAACTTGTTGCGCGTACAATCCCCCGACCCTTGTGTTCGTGAACTTCATTTTCATGTTCATGATGATGACTGTGTGAGTGATTGAAGAACACACGATCTATAATCATGTAGCCGAGCACAGCCGCGAGCGCGATCTGGAGCGAGAGCTCTGACGAACCGACAAGCTCAGCCGCCTCCGGAAGCAAGTCAATGAACGCAATGCCGAGAACAGCGCCAGCCGAAAAGCCAACAATGAGATGGAGCTTGTCTTTAAATTTGAGCGCGAAGAAACCGCCGAGAAGTGTTGCGGTAAAGACGAGAACAGCAATAATAGCGATTGTCATATAGGCGTATAGTAGACGAAAGAGTCTTATTTTGCAATGGATTTAGAGACACGTCATCAGTATCCACAGATTTATCCTTTGCGGACAAGATAAAGGCTATATACTTATAAGCAAAGATCGTTCGCTTTCAGATGTTTACCCAACTTATGGGCTTATAAAAAATGAAAGCCACCCAAGATCTACATTAGTTCTTTTGTTCCCTCAGTACATGCTTTTCCATTGTCATGTACACCACAGACCCAGTTCTTTCACTAAAACTAAATAAAGTGATACTCCCTATCACTACCCATATAACCTCTTCAATAACCTCTATTTGAAGAGGTTAATTTTTTGCCCATTTTTAAAATGGGTATTTTTTATTTAGGAGGGTTTGATAAAAACAACTAGGAAGAAAATTGTTTCGAACTACAGCGACTTCAAAATAAAAAGTTCGATAAGTGTTGCGCCATCACCAAGTCCGCGATGTGAGTTGTGGAGTGCAGATGAAAGTTTATATGATTTTTGCGCGACTTCTTCTTTTGAGAAATGTTTTGCCGCGGCGGCAACTTTTGAAAAGACGAATGGTTTCATATCAAGTACTTCGGCTGTTGGTTGTGGTACAGAAAAGTAGAGTGCGAGGTTTTTGAAATTCCAAATCATTGCGCCGGCGATTTCTTCCGCCGAGTTTCCGGCTGCAATTAATTTACCGTACAAGACCCACGCATTTTTTTTATCGCGCATGTTGTACGCATCAACTAACTGGAACGGTGTCAGTCCCCCGAAAAAGTTTGGCTTCGCTGTTTTCGTTTCTGAGATTTTTGCGCCGGCGTCTTCAAAAAATTTTTTCAATACATTAGACAATTCATTTTCTTCAACGACATACATTGTTTCGGATTTTGAAAGTCGTTCCGCTTCTTCAGTAAAAAATTCCGGACCGCCGACACTCTCACTAATATTTGAAAGATGAACAACGTACGTTGCACCAAACATATCCGCACCTGACACATATGAAAGCACTGTTTCTTTCTGCCACGATGCATCAGAAAAAGAAACGAGCTGTTTCCCCTTCCCGACCTCTGTATCGATTATTTTTTTTGCAGATTGCGCGCGTTCCGGATTTGCGCCAAAGAAAACTGAAAGCATATTAGAAAAGTGAATTAATTTTTTTCTTGTAGTCGATATATTCTTCCTTGTATGTCTCCATCATTATTTTTTGTTTCTTTTCTTCGTAGACAATGTATGAGATCCAGTATGCGATCGCAGACAGTGCGACGATCATGAGCGAGTTTACAATAAAACCAAAACCGATGATGAGCATAGCGAGTGAAAAAGATGTCGGGTTGTCGCTCCAACGATACGGGCCTTGTCGGAAATTACGAGCCTCACCTTTTTTCTCACGCGCACGAAATTCGGCAGATGCTTTTTGTGACCAGAGAATAATAATTGTGGCGAGAACGACAAGTACTGTACCGATTATTTTTGCTGTTGTCGGAGGGAAAAGTTTTGTCGGCAAAATGAACTCCATAAAGACGCCGAGAATGAGGCCACCAAATTGCACCATTGGAGGAAAGCTGCCGAGGTAGTTGATATGTTGCTCCCGACTGAGCTGCTTGTCGTCGCTAGGGTTATGGTGATTGTTATGAGTATCCATATGGTTAGTGTATCAGAAATACTCCAGGAAGGAATATATTCACTAAAAGGTCTTTTGAGCGCGACTGGCGCGAGAAGGAGGAAATTTTCAGTAGAAAATTTCCGTACCTTTTAGTGAATATATTCCTGACTACTTTAAGTCGTAGAGAGTCTCCCCTTTTCCGCTCGATACCAAAATCGGCACTTCCGGTTTGTACTCTATATACGAGCGAGGAAAAACATTTTCCATAGCAGCGCGAATTATTTTTTCAGATTGGTCAGCGAGATCATTATCGACTTCATACACGAGTTCGTCGTGGATCTGGAGAATAAGATTTACTTTGTCACTGATGCCTGCGGCCTTGAGGTCTTCATCGGCAAAACGAATAGCGAGCTTAATGATATCAGCCTGTGTTCCCTGGAGCGGAGCATTCGAAGCCATGCGCTCAGCCATCGAACGGAGAAATGGCATTGCTGAACGAAGCGCTGGAAAACGACGCTTGCGACCAAAGAGCGTTTCAGTATAAAAATGTTTGTTGGCGTACGCTTTTGTGTCTTCGATAAACTTCCCGACTCCAGTAAAGTTTTCGAAATATGCATCGTGGAATTGCTGTGCTTCATCACGTGTGCTGCCGAGATTTTTCTGGAGCGCAGAAATACCCATGCCATAAATGATGCCGAAGTTAATCGTCTTGGCGCGGCTGCGCATTTGCTTAGTAACTTCTTCAGGAGATACGCCGAAGACGCGTGAAGCGACGCCCGTATGAACGTCGATGCCATCATTAAAAATCTTTATTAATTCTTTATCCTTAGATAATATCGCCATGATACGAAGCTCAATCTGCGAATAGTCGAGCGAAATGAGACAGCGACCAGGACCGGCGATCATACCTTTGCGGATTTCGCGGCCGGCATCTGTGCGGATCGGGATGTTCTGCAAGTTTGGATTGAGCGAAGCGAAGCGACCTGTTGTTGTACCGTGTTGAATAAATTGCGTATGCAAACGGCCGTCGGCGCCAACCATTGTCGGAATCGTATCTATATATGTACCGACAAGCTTTGAATATTCACGATGCTCCATGATGAGCGGAATGATCGGATGCGCATCTTCAAGCTCAGCGAGGACTTCGGCTTTTGTCGAAACTTTACTCGTGCGAGTCTTTCGCTTGAGACCAAGTTTGGTAAACAAAATTTCAGCAAGCTGCTTTGGAGAAGCAAGGTTAAATTCTTCGCCGGCGAGTTTCCACGCTTCTTTTTCGATTGCATCAATTTTCTCATGATACTTCTTCGACATATCAGCAAAGACTTTTTGATCAATACCAACACCAAATGTTTCCATCTTGCGAACAATCGGGTAAATCGGCAATTCAATTTCGCTGTACACTTTGTCGAGTTTCTCGGTCACAAGGTCAGCCATAATTTTCTCTTTGGCTTTTTCAAAATTATCAGTCTTGGCGTACGACAAAATTTCAGACTCCCCTGCGTAACTGATGTCGGAATTTATCAACCAAAGCGCAATCGCAGTTTTTTCGATTTCTTCTTTGTCTGTTGTACTTTCAACACGCTCGCCTGTCGTATCGTTTGTACCGAACATTTTTTTCACTCGCGGAACAAGACTTTTGAACTCAAGCTCTGTAAATGTTTTTTCCAAATGGGTCGGATCAACGCCAAGTTGCCATGTTTTTTCTGGCAAAATAAATTCAACTGGAGCATTGCGCGAAATTGTCGCAAGTGTTTTTGAGAAAAGCGCTTCTTCTTCGTTTTCAAGCAAAATGACCATGAGTCGATCAGTTACGCCAGCAGCTTTTACTTTCTCTGGATTTTTTTTGAGGACTTTGTACATGTTCTCGATCGTACCGAACTGCGTAATCAAAATGGTTGCAGTTTTCTCTCCAACACCAGGAACGCCGATGATGTTGTCGGATGGGTCTCCGCGCAAACCTTTGTAGTCGACAATATGCTCCGGACCAAAACCGTAGCGTTCATTAACTGCAGCTTCATCGTACACAATAGTATCGGTGATTCCCTTTCGAAGGGTAAAGACCTTCACGCGCTTTTTGTCGACAAGCTGCAGCGTATCCATATCGCCTGTTGCAATGTATATCTCTATATCTTTGTCGTCTTTCAGCTGTTCAACAATAGTGCCAAGCATGTCGTCGGCCTCAAAACCGGGGCATGAATAAACAGGGATGCCAAAATCTTCGAGTAATTTTTTGGAAGCGCCGAGCTGTGTACTGAGGGCGTCATCAATTGTTTTGCGCCCCGCCTTGTAGCCTTCGTAGACTTCATGGCGAAAGGTTTTCTTCGGCAAGTCATACGCCGCGACAATATAGTCCGGCTTGAGGTCGTCGACAATCTTGAAAAGCATAGTCGAAAGACCATAGAGGGCGCCAGTCGGCACACCTGCTGCTGTAGAAAAATCAGGCATAGCGTGATATGCGCGATGCAAAATCGCATGAGTATCGAGGAGAATGAGGCGCTTTTTCTTGGCAGTTTTAGTAGTTTTTAGCTCGGCACCCTCTTTCTTTGCTGCGGCTTTCTTGGCTGGCATATGGAGTGATTATAGCATTTTGACAGATTATATTGTGAGGCAATTTGCGACGATGCCAAATAAAAATACCCGCGTGCGCGGGTACTCTATTCTGAGCTTTCTAATCAAATCTACCTTTCCGAGCAGATTACATAATCTCCTTCGACATAACACGGGGCGTTGGAAACTTTCGCCTTTTTCCATTCACCTTTTAGATGAACAAGTGCATGAACAGTAACCGACGGTGAATTCGGTTTACTCGACGACAATAGTATAAGTGTCGAGTTTGGCTTCTTTGTAATAAAAGAAGGAATACTGTTTTGATTCTGAAAAAGAGTAGTAAGGACTTTTTTACTCTGCACCGGTTTCACTTTCTTATTACGTCCAAACTTATTGAACAAATCATTAAGTGTACAAATATTTTCTCCATCTTTAAACTTTGTTGAGACGTCGATAAACCGCAACGGAGGGATATCGCCTCCCTCGGATTTTTTTCTATTCGTTTTTTCTGCCATGGTTTTGTGTATTTATGTAAGAATTTTTCTTAAATTTATACTACTCACACGAAATGTCAATAAAAAATCGGACACGGGGTCCGATGTTGTAGTAATTAGGTATGTTCCGCAATCGTAATTCTCCTCCCTTCACCATTATGCGCGATCTTCACATCGATTCTGCGGTCCGGCAAACCATCACCCAAAAGCTCCGGCCATTCGATGAGCATAATATTTTTGGGATCAGCGATGTATTCGTGTAGGCGAATACCAGCTGCTTCTTCAGGATTTTCAAAACGGTATGCATCCATGTGAATGAAGCGTTCGTAGCGACCATTGTTCACAGAGTCATCATCTTCGTGGCTTCGGTCAGCGAGCGGATAGATTTTCATAATGACAAATGTCGGCGAAACGACTTCGTCTTCGATGCCGTAACTCTTGGCCAAGTACTGCGTCAGCGTCGTCTTTCCTGCCCCGAGGTCACCCCAAAGAGCCACAACTGTGGCTGAATCGCTCTTGAAGTCATCGATCATCGACTGGAGCGCAACAGCCACACGGCCGAAGTCACTCCCCTTTTTAGTCTCTAATTCCATATCGGTACTATAGCAAAAAATCCCGCCGAAGCGAGATTTTTTGTCTTTTTCTTATTTTAGAAAAAGTTTAGTTTTTCTTAATAGCGGTATGATCGTCGTGTAAGGAGAACTGCGATAAGGATAATGAGGAGTACGATTATCCAGAAGATACAGCTGCCTGAACCAAAGAGTGCAAGACCAGCGAGACTGTTACCGCCACAATCAACATTGATAAGTGAGTATGCAATTGCATCTCCCTGAATATGTGATGAAGCGATAGTGTAAACGACAGTACCGGTTGCTACGAGAGTATCGTCAGCTTTACCGCGACTATTTACGGTTGATTCGATCTGGAATGTTCCCTTTTCGCGACCAGCGAGGTCACCAACGAGAACAGTGATTGTATTTGGACCGTCAGCGTAACTACCTCGACTTGCGCGGAGGAATGTTTCTTCCTGAGGAAGGATTACCTGAACGACAACATCTTTGAGTGACTTACGAGTAAGGTTTTCGTACGTTGCTGTGTAGTACACAGTATCGCCGACACAAACTGAAGAGAAGTTTGATTCAAGCTTGAGCATGACAACCGGACCACTACCACCAGTATTTGTATTTACATAGATAACCTGTGGGCCCTGGCCAGCTGGAGCAGTTGTGAATGAAAGGGTCTGACCAGTTGCAATACCATAATTGTTCTGTGCCATAGCGCGGAAGAAGTATGTAGTATTTGGCTGAAGGTTTGGGAGGAAGTTGCTAAATGTCATACCACCACTAACAGTCTGGCGTTGTGTTGTGTAACCGAGTGAAGGATTTGTTCCCCAATCGAACCAGACATCTGCCTGAGCAACAACTGGAAAACAGAGTGCTGACGTACATGAACTACCACCTGCAGTATTGAGGAAACCATTCAAGCGAGCTGATGTCTGAGAGACATTAGATGCACCGACAGTTGTGACAACCGGCTGTGTAACTACTGGTGGTGGAGGAATAACAACACCGTTTGTTGTACAAGTAAGGACAGTTCCGTATGACGTGCCACCCTGGTTTTGAGCAACAGCCTGGAATGTGTACGTAGTATTTGCCTGAAGGCCATATACCGTAAAGTTCATTGTTCCTGACTGAGAAGACTGGTTTTGGTTACCACCCTGCATGTTGAGTGATGGTGCAATACCGTACTGGAACCATGTTGTTACAGCTGACTGACCATTTGAGTTGAATGAGCCAGACATACTAAATGAGTTCTGTGTTGCACTACAGTTGCCTGAGTTTGTGATAACTGTTGGAGCGTTAATTACCTGTATGCTTGTCATGAACTGAAGTACGCCACCACATGATGGTGCAGTTACTGAAGTATCTGCACAAGCACGGAAGAAGTAGCGAACATTTGGAGACAAACCATAGAGTGGAGCAGACATGCTACCAGATGAGCCAGACATTATTTGCTGGGCAGTTGTATTGCCGAGACTTTGTGATGTTCCCCATTCGAACCATGTTGCAGCCTGAGATTGGTTGGTTGCAAATGAACCGTTGATTGTCGCATTTGTTTCAGTGATGTTTGTTGCTGGTTGAGTTGTAGCAGTAACAAAAGCCTGTGGTGGAATAATCTGATTATATTCATCGTTGTCTGTTGGAGACGAACATCCTGGGTCTGAAGGAAAGTCTGTGAGACCATCGCCGTCGTTGTCACGAGCATCGCTACAGATGTAGACAACTGGTGGAATAATCTGATTATATTCATCGTTGTCTGTTGGAGACGAACATCCTGGGTCTGAAGGAAAGTCTGTGAGACCATCGCCGTCGTTGTCACGACTGTCGCTACAAACGTAGACAGTTGGAGGAGTAACAGCATTGCCGATTCGGAAACGAGCAACAACTGAACCCTGGTGACAGAAAGTCACCTGACATGTGCTGTCTGGAGCAATATCAC
Source organism: Minisyncoccota bacterium (assembly GCA_017992485.1). Lineage (GTDB taxonomy): Bacteria > Patescibacteriota > Minisyncoccia > Phycocordibacterales > UBA9973 > JAGOSA01. The sequence continues at coordinate 15,617 of JAGOOL010000001.1, read as the reverse complement.
CGATCGAGAAACCAGCAGTACTGAAAAGTGCCGCCTGTTGTGCCGCGTTCAAGTAACGTGGATTTGTTTCGATCTGGTCTGGGAACCATGCAGCAGTACCTGGAATGTAGGTAATTGTCTGCGGTGTACCTGGGATACGAACCGTTGCGTATGCACGCACGAGACTCGCATTACTTGCCCAAACGCCACCTGTCATCAACTTAGTGTTGACCGCTGGTTCAAATTCGGGAGAAATGCGAATGCGTGTGTCGCGAGCAACATCTGTACCAGTGTTGTGGTAGTAGACGCGAACAGAAACAATCTGTCCTGGCTGCATTTCAACTGATGGTGTCCAACAGTTAATACAGTTTGGTTGAAGTGTTGCATTCGACACTGATGTCGTAATCAAGTCTCGCGGGTCTGTATTAAAAACCGCTGTACCAGCACTCGCCTTTGCAACAGACACTCCAAAGAACGCTATTGCAGCGATTACTAAAACAAAAATTGTTTTTATACTATTCTTTATATTCATATACTTCTTCTAATAAACTTATAATAATTACTTTTAAAAATTCGAGTCGAACTCAAATTCTTGAAAATAAGGAGGTTTCTATAGAAACCTCCAGTTTTTAGGGTTACAAATGTTTGCGTGTTTTTTAGCTAAATGAATAGCCACCACTTTTTTTACTGTTAGACTTTTTAGATTTCGGTCTAGAGACACTGTTTTGCTTAGGTTTTTTAACCTGAGATTTACGGCGATACTCTTTTCTTTCTTTCTGAACGTGTTCTTTGCGAACTTGTTCTTTCTTAACAGTAGGATTCTTTCTCTCAGCGCTTGGTTGATCAACTTTTTGGTTATTGTTTTGATCTCTTCTATCAAAATTGTATCCTGACTTTTCTTGGCGCGGCTTCGTTACCGAAGGTTGACGTGAGGAATTGTCATTCTTTTTTTCAAGAGAAGCCATTGGCTGATTTTCCGAAGCAAGTCTTCTTTTTAATGTAAGACCGCCAGCGGCAGGAATTGTGTTCGATGGATAGTTGTTACCAACATTTTTTCCTTGGACATCATTTCTTGTTGAAGTGTTGTTCGTAGGTGTTGGCGTTGGGTTAGATGGGTTAGATTCTGATTGACCAGAATAAGAAAGTTTTCTTTTCGGTTGTGCTGATTGATTTTGAGAAGCCAATCCACCACCCGAATTTCCATTTCCTCTAGGGTTTATTATTCTCCCGCCACCTTGTTCATCGATGGTTCCGGGAGGATTCCAACCTTCTTCATCGTCACCTGTACCACCTGTTCCGCCTGTGCCGCCTGTACCACCGGTACCTGGGTTTTCATCGATCCAACCTTCTTCGTCAGACCCATTTCCACCAGTACCACCTGTTCCACCTGTTCCACCGTTATCAGCACCCACTGGGCCACCGATAATCGGACCTGGAACATGAGGATGATGACCACGAGGGGTTCTAGGAATGTTGTTAACGATTACATCATGACTGTCAGTCGTACTATTGTCGTCGTGACTATCAGTATTACTGTTGTCGTTACCGCTGTCGATAATGTTATTGCTGTTGTTGCCGTTATTATTATTGTTGTGTTCATTGATAATCGTTTCAGTGATAACTTGTGAGTTATCAATATTCTGAATACTGTTATCAATAAATGTAGGGGCTTGTGATTGTTGATTACAACCACCACATCCACCACCGAAACTTGCTTGAGCATATACTTGCCCACCCATCATTCCGCCTCCATATGGCATCATTTGCTGGGGAGCAGTTTCAACATAAATAATATTCGGTTCAGAACTTGCAATGTCGACATCGACATTCGATGACGCTATTGATGAAGAGCTACTGCTTCCACCAATTTCATCACTGTTTTCATTTTGCATTCCATCAGCAGCAGGAAGTTGAGGCTGAGAAAGTTTTTTGACGTTGAGAGCAACATCAGGAGGATTGATACAATTTGCATAGAACAGAATGAATAAAACATCTTGTTCCGGCGTAATCGTCTCGTCCAACTGACTTACCCAAACTCCAAAAAAACCTTCATCTCCTTCTTTTGCTCGTCCCGGTTGACCATCGGTCATTACTGGAACAAATACATCCGGCTGATCAGGATCTAGTCCAAGGGTATATACCCAGTCTTCCGCTTGATACAATTTCATTGAATCAAGAAAATCCTGTAGTTCGGTATAATCTTGTCCCGGATACAAACCTGCATTTTCCTTTTGAACGTTTATTTTCTCAAGAATTTTTGCTGCGGCTGCATCTACTGAGCAATTAAGTCCAGTTTTAGTCGCAAAGATTTCTCTCACTTGTTCTGCTGTATAAGCAACTTTGTTGTTGTTGCTATCAAACAGGAACGGAGCAACTGGTTGTGGTTTGCGTGCAAACGCTTGTGTAGCAGTAAGAGCCAAAATGGCAATTACTGTCATTGTAATGAGCTTTTTCATATCTATTTCTTTGTTATGGGGTTACAGAATTAAGGGATTTTGGGGAATAAGTAGATTTGTTATTTGTGTATATGATAACACTTTATGATACAAAAGTCAAGGTCTTGACCTTACTTATATATGGGTTGTGGAGAAACCCGTTTTAGGGCTATTTCACAAGGCTTTTTGGCCTCTGCTCTGACATTCCATGCTACAATTTCCCTATGCCGAAGTTCGATGAACAAAAAGAGCTCAAAAAGATCGATGACCTCAAAAAGAAGGAAGAAGAAGAACTCATACAGATGCTCGCTGAGCAAAAGTACAATATTCCCTATGTAAATCTCAACAGTATCCCGATTGAGAACGAGGCTGTTCGCGCTCTCACTGAGCCCGAAGCCCGCGCTATAGAAGCTGCTCCTTTTAAGGTTCTCGGTCACACAATTCACGTTGCCGTCCATGCTCCGGAGCGTCGCGAAATTCAAGACCTATTCAAAAAACTCAAAGATAAGGGAATGGACCCGATTTTCTACATGGCCTCACGTTCTTCGCTTGAGAAAGTCTGGGAACGCTACAAAGAAATTTCGTATGCTGACCGGGTTAAATCTGGCACTCTTGATATTGCCGGAGACAAGCTTATTGAAATCGGAAAAGACATTCACACTATCCCCGACCTCACGAGTGCAATCGAAAAGATTTCAGCAGATGATAAAACACACAAAATCTCACATATGCTCGAGATTATTTTGGCTGGCGCTATCTCGATGAATGCATCCGATATCCACATTGAACCGGAAGAAGATAGAATTCGCTTGCGATACCGTCTTGATGGCGTACTCGAAGACGTGCTTTTCTTTAACTATGACGTCTACAAATATTTAATCTCTCGTATCAAACTTTTGTCCGGCATGAAATTGACGGTAGTCAAAAACCAAGATGGCCGCTTCTCGATTTGGATCGGTGAAACTGAAATTTCTGTTCGTGTCTCTGCTATTCCCGGTGCGTATGGTGAATCAACAGTGATGCGTCTTCTCAATCCAAAATCAATTCAAGTTGATCTCGAAGAGCTTGGCATTGAACCGAAACTCTTTGGCATCATCGAGCACGAGATTAAGAAACCAAATGGTCTCATTCTCATTACTGGTCCGACTGGTTCCGGTAAAACCACGACCTTGTATGCGTTTCTGAGACGTATTTACTCTGAGGCAATCAAGATTATTACTATTGAAGACCCGATTGAATACCATTTGAAAGGCATTACGCAGACGCAGACAGATAGTAAAAAAGGGTATACCTTCTTAGAAGGTTTGCGCTCTGCGCTTCGTCAGGACCCGGACGTTATCATGGTGGGTGAAATCCGAGATTCGGAAACCGCAAAAATTGCTGTTGAATCAGCACTCACTGGTCACCTGGTTTTTTCAACGCTCCATACCAACAATGCCGGTGGTGTTATTCCCCGATTGATTGACCTCGATGTAAATGCAAAAATTTTGGTTTCGGCACTCAATCTCTCAATGGCGCAGCGACTCATTCGTAAACTCTGTCCGGTCTGTAAGGCTAAACGTGAACCGACATCCGAAGAAGAAACACTTATTAGGAATATTCTCACTGGCGCAGTTGCTGCCGGAAAAAATATCGAAGTGTACGGGGTTAAGGCTGATCAGAAGATCGAACTATATAAACCTGTTGGTTGTGATAAATGCAATGCCGGTTATAAGGGGCGTATTGGTGTCTTTGAGGCAATTTACACAGACGAAAATCTCGAGAAAATTATTCCAACGAATCCTTCTGAGCGTGATATTAAAAAAGTTGGCGACCTCCAAGGAACACTTGATATGAAAGAAGATGGTGTCATCAAGATTTTAAATGGTGTGACTTCTATTGAAGAGCTCGCAAGTGTTGTGGAAATGGAGGGAGAATAAAAATGCACCACGTAATACACCTTTGATTATTTAAAAACCAATAAGAAAAACCCAGATTACTCTGGGTTTTTCTATTAGATTAGATACACACGATACTGAAATATAATTAGTTAGTTAGGAGGAAAAAATCTTAAATCTCCAAACAATCCTTGTAACCCGGAGGAGACAAGTAAAAGATTTTTGAAGGATAGCCCCAGGAACGCGGCCGAAGCCAGGCACCAAGACGTCCTTCGCAAAACTCTATAGACGTTGATCCGATTGCTTAGAGATTCAAGACCTCTTCGTAGATATCTGCTATTATTCATATTGTAGTTTGGTTGTAAGCGCGCATCCCGCAGAAGCTGTGATTATATCTGTGGATAAGATGTGTATTGTGTGGATTGCCGAAGCACCCTTATTTCACAACACCGTTTTCTGTTAAGCACGTTTAATCTAAAAAGAGTATAGCATAGACAAAAATTTATGTCAAGCACAGACCAAGAAATCAATGAAAATACTGCCCCAAATCCGGGCATTTCCAAAAAATCAGCCGATGACGGTTTCCTCGACGTTACGCTTCGCCCTGCTAAATGGGAGGAATACATAGGACAGAGCCATATCAAGGAAAATCTCCGTATTTTGCTCGATGCGGCACAAGAACGAGGGCATACAGCAGAACATATTCTCTTCTATGGACCACCAGGTTTGGGCAAAACCACCCTCGCCCACCTCATTGCCAAGGAAACTGGCCGCAATATCAAGGTTACTTCTGGACCGGCCATTGAACGCGTCGGTGACTTAGCTTCCATTCTCACCAATCTCACCCCTGGCGATATTCTTTTTATCGACGAAATACATCGCCTCAACAAAATGATCGAGGAAGTCCTCTACCCTGCCATGGAGGGTGGTACGCTCGATATTATTATCGGTAAAGGTCCGTCAGCTCGAACAATTCAGCTCGAACTTCCGCCGTTTACCCTCATCGCCGCAACAACTCGTATTTCCCTACTCTCTGCGCCGCTTCGCTCTCGTTTTTCTGGTGGCACATTTCGTCTCGAATACTACACACCTGAAGAAATCGAACGTATCATTGAGCGCTCTGCAAAAATTCTCGATGTCACACTTGATGGCGATGCTCATAGTGAAATAGCAAAACGCAGCCGCCGCACACCCCGCACTGCAAACTACTTTTTGAAACGTGTTCGCGACTACGCACAGGTTCACAAAACTGAAGCTGGCACTGAAGCTGCAAAGCGCGCGCTCGCACTTCTTGGTATTGATGAATACGGACTTGGACAAACAGATCGCATCCTCCTCGAAACATTGATTGAAAAATTTAACGGCGGACCAGTTGGTGTTAAAACACTTGCTGCTGCGACAAGTGAAGAGGAAGGTACAATCGAAGATGTCATCGAGCCATACTTGCTGCAAATCGGTTTTCTCGAGCGCACCCCGCGCGGACGCACTGCGACAAAGCGCGCATACGACCATCTCGGTTTTGAATGGAAGGAACCGAAACAAGATTCACTTATTTAAATACGCTATACTTACCCCATGAAAATCATCGGTATCGATCCCGGCTTTGATAGAAATGGAATAGCGGTAATTGACCGCAATGGCAGTAAAGATGCTCTGCTTTTTTCCATGCTTGTACAAACCGACAAGAAACAAGAAATGTCAGAACGTCTCGCTGTGGTTGCAGTCGAGATCGAACGAATTCTCTTTGAATATAAACCTGATCTCCTTATTATGGAGCAACTTTTTATGTCGAAGAATGTGACGACAGTAATCGGTGTTGCCGAGGCTCGAGGTGTGATTTTGGCGGCGGCTGGAAAACTTGGTATTCCAACTCGTGAGATCGGTCCAATGCAGGTAAAGCTCGCCATTACCGGCTACGGAAAAGCTGAAAAGTCAGCTGTTGCTATGATGGTTGGCAAACTCATAACGCTCCCCGATCGAAAAATGGTGGATGATGAAATGGACGCAATTGCTATTGCTCTCGCTGGGTCCGCCGTTTTCGGACACCAATATGCCTCAAGAAAATAGAAAAATGTAGTGAAATCTTTAAAAATGAAGTTTTCCTCTTGCAAAAGAAAACACTATTTGATACAACTACTTTTGTTGAATTATAAGTAGGAGCGAGCTCTGCTCGAAAATATACAAATGGATTACGAAGAAAACGAAAAAGATTTGGACGGAGGAGATGTAGATCTTGCTGCAGCCTTCGAAGATGAAAGCCTTTTTGATGACCCAGAAGATGATGCCGTGGCTCACGTCGGACTCAAGGGAGAAGACGAGGAAGGTGTCATTCCCGAAGAATTTCTACTCGATATGTAAAAAAAACGGTCTTTTGAGACCGTTTTTTTATGTTACTTTTTAGTAAATCATTTTGGCGCGAACACTATGTAATCTTTATAAATCTGCGTTTGCCGATTTTGTAAGTTCCGGCTTCCGCGACCACAAACTGATCTTCTACTTTTTCACCTTCGCCTTTTTCATTGCTCTCTACACCGGTTAGTTTATGAACTCCTCCTTGTTCAACAAGTCTTCGAAATTCACTTTTTGATTCAACTACTTTTGCGCGGACGAGAATATCTCCAAGCTTTTCTCCTGTTTCCATTTTTACTACTTCAATATCATCTGGGATTTCTTTTTTCTGAAACGTATTTATGAAAGCCTCATAAGCGGCTTCGGCCTCCTTCTCTCCGTAATATCGCGCAACAACTTTTTTACCGAGTAACACTTTTGCGTCACGAGGGTTAGCACCAGCAGCAATCTCGGCTTTTATTTTTTCTATTTCTGTTGTTGATGTATCGGTTGTGAGTAAAAGATATTTACCAATTAAATCATCGTGGAGTGACATTATCTTACCGAACATATCTGCTGCCGTATCAGTAATCAAAATAACATTTCCCCAACTCGTCGACATTTTTCTACCATCAGTTCCCTCGAGCATGGCGGTCGTGAGAACATCCTGTTCTCTCTGCCCATAGTGTTTCTGAATAACACGACCAGCCTTTAGGTTGAATAATTGATCAAAACCACCGAGCTCAACATCGGCCTTAACAGCGACAGAGTCGTAGCCTTGCATGAGTGGATAGAGAAATTCACGAAGAGAAATATCAACTCCTTTATCAATACGATCTTTAAAGTTGCGGCGAGATGACATTTGCTGCACAGAAAAACTTTCAGCGAGCTGACTGATCTCGGCAAAGTTCAATTTTTTGAGCCATGAACTATTGTAGGTAAATTCAGCTTTTTTTATATTAATGATTTTACCGATTATTTTTTTGTACTCCTTCATATTTTTCTCGATTGTTTTTTTGTCGAGCATTGGACGTTTTTCTAGCTTATCTGAAGGGTCACCGATAGTTGCAGTAAAATCACCGATGATTAAAACAATTTGATGTCCAAGATCTTGGAAAGCACGGAGCTTCCACAACGGGACCGCACGACCGAGGTGAATAGACGGACCTGTTGGGTCAATACCAAATTTAATTCGTAATTTTTTACCGGAAAGTAATTTTTCCTTGAGATCTTCTTTAACAATAATATCCTCAACCGCCCGGCTCAGGATGTCCTCTATTTTAGTGATATCAGTATCTATCTTATTTGCCATAGTATTGGCTCAAATGTAACACAAAAGGCCTCATTTCGTCATCTTTATCGTGCTACTATATACCCTATGAGAAAGAAAAAAATTATCTCCCGGAAAATCAGAAATATCGGTTTGTCCATCCTTGGCTTAGGTGCCATTGCTGTTGGTGTTTTATTTATTTGGATAGGAACAGCTAAAATTCCTGATTTTCGATCACTCAATGATCGTAAAATCCTCAATTCGACAAAAATCTACGACCGCACAGGTGAAACACTCCTCTACGACCTCCATGATGATGTTAAACGCACAATTATTCCTCTTGAGAGTATGGGTGAAAATATTAAAAACGCGACAATCTCAATCGAAGATCGAGAATTCTACAACCATCACGGTATTCGACCGACATCTATTATTCGAGCGGTTTTTTCCACCATCTTTAAAGGTGACTCACAAGGAGGCTCAACAATAACTCAACAAGTTATCAAGAATTCATTACTTACTCAAGAAAAAAGTGTCACGCGTAAATTCAAAGAGTGGATTCTCTCTATAAAAGTCGACCGGACACTCGGTAAAGATGAAATTCTTGCTCTCTATCTCAATGAAAACCCATATGGCGGTGCTATATATGGCGTTCAAGAAGCGTCTCAGAGCTATTTCAAAAAAAATCCGGCAGACCTCACTGTTGCAGAAGCTGCTTACCTCGCAGCTATTCCTCAATCTCCAACTCAATATTCTCCATACGGTAAAAACCTCGATCGACTTGAAAACCGAAAAAACCAAGTACTCAAAAATATGTTCGACCAAGGTTACCTTAGCCAGGAAGAATATACAGCAGCAAAAGCTGAAGTTGTTGTTTTTCAACCAAAAGAACAAGTCGGTATCAAAGCACCACACTTCGTTTTTTATGTTCGTGATTACCTTATGAACAAATACGGTGAAGATACCGTATATACTGGTGGACTCAAAGTTATTACAACACTTGATTGGAGCCTTCAAGAAAAGGGTGAAAAAATAGTTAAGGAATGGGCGGAGAAAAATGAAAAAACAGCCAAGGCCTCAAATGCTGGACTTGTTGCAGTTGATCCAAAAACCGGCCAGATTTTAACTATGGTTGGTAGTCGAGATTATTTCGGTAAAGCGCTTCCTGAAGGTTGTATTTCCGGAAAAGACTGTAAGTTCGATCCAAACTTTAATTCTGCGACTTCTCCTCGTCAGCCTGGTTCATCATTTAAGCCATTTGCTTATGCGACTGCATTTGAAAAAGGATTCCTGCCTGAAACTGTTCTTTTTGATGTTCCAACAGAATTCTCAAATTCATGTTCCGGTAACAGTGCATCTTGCTACAATCCGGACAACTTCGATAACCTTTTTAAGGGTCCGATTTCAATGAGAAGTGCGCTCGCTGAATCACGAAACGTTCCAGCTGTTAAAACACTCTATCTCGCTGGTCTCGATGAAACACTTAAAACTGCAAAAGATATGGGTATTCACTCTCTTGGTGAAGCAAAAACATATGGCCTCACCCTCGTACTCGGTGGTGGTGAAGTTTCACTTCTTGATATGACTAGTGCTTATGGTGTTTTTGCAAACGAAGGTGTTCGTATGCAACCAACACCGGTTCTTACTGTTACAGATAAAGATGGAAAGATTATTGAGGAATATAAAGAAGAAAGTGTTCAAGTTATTCCGAAAAATGTTGCTCTCCAAATTTCTGATGTTCTCTCTGATAATAATGCTCGTATTCCAACGTTTGGTGCAAACTCCCCTCTCTACTTCGCTGGTCGTGATGTTGCAGCTAAAACTGGTACAACAAACGACAACCGTGATGCTTGGGTTATGGGATACACTCCAACGATTGCAGTTGGTGCCTGGTCAGGCAATAGTGATAATTCAAAAATGACAAAAGGTGGATCTGCGGTCTCTGGTCCACTTTGGCACGCATTTATGGCTGAAGCACTCAAGACTATGCCAAACGAACAATTTGAAGAACCAAATCAACCTGAAAATTATAGTTCACTCAAACCTGTTCTCCGTGGTCAGTGGCAAGGCGGCCAAAGCTATTTTATTGATACAGTTTCTGGTGGGCTTGCAACAGAATTTACTCCTGATGAAACAAAAAAAGAAGTTGTTACAACAGGTGTTCACGATATTCTCTATTGGGTAAATAAAAATGACCCAACAGGACCAGTTCCAACAAACCCAAGTTCTGATCCTCAATTCCATCTCTGGGAAGCTCCTGTTCTTAAGTGGGCAGCAGAACATCCTGGTTTAATTCCAAATACAGGAAATATTCCTCCTCCAACCTACTATGACAATGTCCACACAAGCCAAAATAGTATCGGTGTTAGTATCCTCACTCCAAATACAAACACAACATATGATGCAAATGCAGCACTGACTGTTTTGGTTTCTGTAAGTAGTCCAAATCAAATAAAGAAAGTTGATTACTTTATCAACGAAACATATATCGGAACTTCAGATAATTCACCATTCTCATTTACTGTCACACCATCATCAGTTGCCAGTATTAGTTCACTTAATGAGTTGAAAGCCATAGCTACTGATTCTATATTCAATAAAAAAGAAGCTACAGTTAGCTTCACAGTTTCAGGACTATAAATTAAATAAAAAAATAATTATTTTTCGGAACACTACCGAATTTCAGTTACGGAAATCCCAGCGCCATTCAATAGGCGCTGTATTTCTTTGGATTTAGCGTAAATTTCTTGTTTTAAAACACCACTAACTCGAATAGAGAGGACAGTATCGCGAATAGAAATGAGATCTTTTTTTATATCTTGTTTAACTATTTTTTTAAGAGCAAGAGAAATAACTTCCTTCTCATCAAAAGATTTCATTATCCTTTTTCTAATATCTTCGGAAAATGAAGCAAAAGAATTCATAGTTTGATAGTACTCCTAAAATACTTTTTGGAGAAATTACCGATTCATCGGCATCATGAGATAGAGAAATCCTTTATCACCAACACCTTCTACCAAAATAGGACGATTTGATTCACTACACTCAATAGAAACACTATCACTGCCAATGACATTGAGAACTTCTGAAAGGTAACGGTAATTAACCAGGACTTCGATTTTATTTCCTTTCATTGCTCCACTGACTGTGGTTTTTTGCTCACCAACATCACTATTACGAGAAGCGAGTGAACATTCTTTTGCCTCAGGGTCGAGTGTGAATGTTATTTGATTAAATTTTCCGGCGAAGACGTTTGAAAGCTTGAGTGCCTGTGTGAGGTCTGATTTGAGTACCACAGCGTCTGTTGTGTGCTCTTTTGGGATAATCTGCCGATAATCAGGGAAGGTACCGTTAATGAGGCGACTAGTGACGTACACGCCATTTGTAGTAAATGAAATCTGATGTTCAGAAATAGTTACAGACATATCACCGTCAACCGATTCAAAAGTGCGAACAATATCAACAACATTCTTGAGTGGAATGATAATCGAGGGAATATCAATTGGTTCTTTGAGTTTTACTTTCTTTTCAGCAAGGCGAAATGAGTCCGTAGCTACGAAAACAAGATCGTCGTTGTCCGTATAGACGTAAACTGAGGCAATTTCCGGCTTTATATCAGAAACAGCACCGGCAAACATGACTGAACGGAAACCATCAAGGAGTTTTTCTATTGGAACAGTAAATGTTGCACCGTCGACAGAAGGTAGTGTTGGAAAATCTTCATATGGAAGGCATTTAATCAAAGCATTACTCGTTTTTGAAGCCAAACGAATATTATCTTTCTCTGCCACAAGACTCACTGTTCCAGTATTGGGGATATTGCCGAGGAAACTGTTGAGAACTGCGCCCGTAATAGCAATAGTACCTTCCTCTTCAATTTTGGCTGGGATTTCTATCTCAATACCAAGACTCAAATTGGTCGCTCTAACCTTGAGACTCTTACCTGATGCAACAAGGAGGATAGATGAAAGAGCCGGAAGTGCAACATTCTTTCCTGTTATTCGATCTGCTGTACTTACAATACTTTTTAGTTTTTCACTTATGCACTCTAGTCTCATATATTTATATATTAAGAATCTATTATTACTATTAGCGCTGTGGATATGTGGATTACTTTTTAGGCCTTAATCCATATACCCTGTTTTGGAAACCGTGTTTTTGGTTTTGTGGATAACGTCGGCTCGTTTTCCACCTAACCACACTACCTCCAAGTTGTTCTTTTTACATCCACAAGCTATTCATGTGGTTTTCCTAGAATAGTTATCCACTTATTAACCGATTTATCCCCAGTTTTGAAAACTAAACACTCTTAAAAAGAACGCGAATTTGTTCAACTTCATCAACTAACGTTTGATCTACCTTAAGATCGTTTCGGATCTTTAAGTGTGAGTGGATGACAGTTGTGTGGTCTTTACCGCCGAGCTTTTGGCCGATCAAAGGGTAAGAAACATTAAAATCTTCTCGGAGAATATACATAATTACTTGACGAGCCTTAACAATTTCCTTTCTACGGGTTTTCTCATAGACAGTAGCCTCTTCGAGGTTGTAAAAATCAGTGATGAGCTTAACGATATCCTTAACAGAGACGTTTTTCTTTGGTTTGACGCTGTTTTTAATGAGGTTTTTGATCTCATTTATCGAAAGCGGCTTCTGCTTGAGCTGTGTCTGGACGATAATCGTGTTTAAAACGCCTTCAAGCTCTCGAATGTTGCCTTGGATAGAGGTTGCAATGAATGACATAACCTCGTCAGTAATTTCAATACCAAGCTGACGACTCTTTGCCTTGAGAATAGCGACACGAGACTCATAATCCGGGTCAACAAAGTCGACGATCATTCCGGCGGAGAAGCGTGATTTGAGGCGATCCTCGAGACCCGGGATGAAGTTTGGGTGTTTGTCGGAAGAAAAGATAATTTGCTTATTGTGATCGTAGAACGTATTAAAGAGATGGAAGAGTTCTTCCTGTGTTTTTTCCATTTTGCCGATGAATTGGATGTCATCGATAAGGAGACAGTCATATTTTCGGTACTTTTCCTTGAATTGGAACGGGTTTGACTTGCTATTCCCCTGCAAAGAGTTGATATAGTCGTTCGCAAACTTCTCAAGCGTAATGTAATGAACCTTTTTCTCAGGGTATTTTTCCTTGATGGCGTTACCTGTCGCCTGCATAAGGTGGGTTTTGCCGAGACCAGTACTTCCGTAGATAAAGAATGGGTTATAGAGAACACCAGGTTTGTTGATGATTGCCTGAGCGGCAGCATAAGCGAGCTCATTGAACGATCCAACAATAAATGTGTCGAAAATATAGCGAGGATTAAGGTTATCTTCCTTATTAATATAGAGATCTTTAAGAGGAAGCTCTCGTGACGGCAAAATATGCACCGGACTCTCGTCTTTTGTTCGGTCTCTATCAAATCTTGTGATGGTGTACTCAACACTTCGAGCGTTATCCAAGTACGTCATAAGAATACGCAAGATTGTTGGTGTGTACTTTGTGGTAAGCCATTCCTTTACGAATTCGTTTGGAACGCCCACATAAATAGTTCCTGAATCCTCCTTTGCAATATGTGTGTTTTTAAACCATGTACTAAAGTTAGCGCCTGAAACTTCCTTCTCGATATCTCGAAGACAGCTATTCCAAATTTCTCTAGTATCTAACATGGCATCATTATAGGCTTCTCTTCGCTGTCTGCAAACCTTGTGCTTTTTAGAATAATATGTGGATAACTTGTTGATAAGGCAATTAATACCTTGTCCTATATAGGTTTCCTCAATCCACACATATTTTCATGAAATATTACACAATGTTTTATAAAGCTTTTCTGAGTATTGTCTAAATAGGTATACTAGTGTATATTGCTTCACATGTCACAAACATACCAGCCGAAAAAACGAAAGCGCGCGAAGACCCATGGTTTTCTTACGCGTGGCAAAACTTCGACCGGCCAGAAAGTTCTCGTCCGCCGTCGCCGCAAGGGCCGCAAGGCTTTGACGGTCTCAAGCCACAAAAAATAGTATGCTACCTAAGGCTAACAGAATGAAAGGAGAAGAGGTCCCTCTCCTTTTTTCACGTGCCAAAACGCTAAAAAACCCTTATTTTCTAATGAAATATATGAAAAATGAGGCCAATAAGCCGACATTTGCCGTCGCCGCCTCTAAAAAGATCTTCAAAACGGCAGTAGAACGCAATAAGGTCCGCCGTCGGATATATTCAGCACTTAAAACTGCTAAAATGTACACACTTCCCTACTCGATTGTTTTTATGCCAAATCGTGAAGCGATAGACGCTCCATACAAGACACTTGTTACAGCAGTTGAGACAATATGCAAAACATTGAAAAAATCCTAAAGCGCATCGCTATAGCCCTCATAAAAGGGTATCAGCGTTTTCTTTCTCCTGATCACAGCTTCTTAAAATATATTTTTCAAAAAAGAATATGTCGTTTTCATCCGACATGCTCAGAATATGCGATTGATGCTATTGAAAAGTACGGATTACTGAAAGGAATTCCAGTGTCACTTAAAAGAATCAGTAAGTGTCATCCATTTAATGATGGTGGTTACGATCCGGTTCAATAATTTCTCTCTGTAATAGCTTTTTTACCCTCACTCCGTTACAATACGGGCATGTTAAAAACCCTTTGGAACGCAATACTCTACAAACCACTTTATAATCTTCTTGTCCTCCTCATTATCCTCTTTGCAGGTAATGCTGGACTGGCTGTTGTCGCCCTTACCCTCTTGGTAAAGATTATTTTGTTGCCATTTACAGCGAAAATGATCAAAAGTCAGGTTGCCATGAAAGCAATTGAGCCAAAATTGCAGAAAATCCGTGAAGAACATGCCACTGACAAGAATATGCAGAGCAAAAAGACTTTTGAGCTCTACAAAGAGCACAAGGTCAATCCTTTCACAGGCTGTTTCCTCCTTTTGATCCAGTTCCCGATTATTATTGCGCTCTATCGTGTCGTTCTTGGTGGCTTTACTCCACACCAAGAATTTCTTTATGGCACAGTTCACTTCCCTGAGAACGTCAGTACGATGTTCCTCGGTTTTGATATTACTCACAATCATTTGATTGGTCTCGCTCTTGTTGTTGCCGCTCTTCAGTTCGTTCAAGCATGGCTTGCAATGCGTACTGCTAATCAAAATAAAGCAGTTACAATCCCGGCTGTTACCACCGAAGGAGTTTCAAAGAAAAATATGCAGGCTGAAATGCAGCAATCGATGCAAAACAGCATGAAATATTTCCTCCCGGTCATGGTTGGTTTCTTTGTATATACACTCCCGGCAGCAATCGGTATTTATTGGGCAGTAAACATCATTGTAACGATCGCTCAAGAGTATTATATTCGCCAACGTTACACTAAAAATTATGAGCGAAACAATTAAGAAGATAATTGAAGATGTTCTCCGATCAGGTAACTTTCCCTATGAAGAAATTACTTTTCACTCACCCGAAATAGAAGATATCGTTTGGTATCAAATTCGTTCAAATGATTCACACGCCTTGATCGGCAAGAACGGCGAAACACTTTCCGCACTCAATCACCTGGTAAAAAAGATTGTTGATAAAAATAAAAGTGAAACAGATGCCACCGCCGATTTCTTTATCGATGTAAATGATTTTCAAAAGAAGAAAGTCGATAACATTAAAACGGTTGCTCATATGATGGCTGAGCGTGCGAGATTTTTCAAAAGCTCAGTACAAGTAGATCCAATGTCACC
>JAGOOL010000030.1 GCA_017992485.1 Minisyncoccota bacterium | reverse complement strand
CGTATTTGATTATTGGGTAGGGGACGATGCTGATGCGACGATGGTCGTTGATGAAAAAGGAATGCTCTACGTTTCTGTTGAGCTAGAACGCACCAAAGAACCAGCAGCAACTCGCTCGGCCGAGCTTGGACAATTTATTAAACTTGATCCATATGCATCTGGCGACCCATATGTTTGGGGAATTCACATTCCGAAAGAAACATTTAGCAAGGGCGGTATTTGGGCAACGCCTGCACTCAGTGGCAATTATTTTTATATTCCTACACATACAGGAAAATTACTCACCGTTGATAAAGAAACCGGAACTGTCACGAATGAAAGTTATGTTGGCGAACATGCATGGGGTTCGCCATCTGTTGTCGAAGACGCAATGGGTATAAAAAAACTACTCGTTGCAACATGTGTTCCTGGTGGCTTCAAACAGTACGATCTCAGCGATCCCGCGACTCCAAAGCTAACTAAAACGACGCTACTTGCTTCGGGTGCTTGTATCGAGGCGACGCCTGCAGTTTGGAAAGGGCAGATCTTTGTTGGAACGAGAGATGGGTATTTTTATAGTTTTGGCGACAAATAGTATTACACATAAGTCAGTTTAAACTTATCGTCGAAGGTGCCATACTGTCTATATGAAAAAACAGTATATCCTCCTGACCTTCGGCGCTCTCGCGATAACTCTGATTGCATTCATTTTTGTATCACGCTTTAAAACAAATGCAGTCACAAACCTTGGCACTGTTATTGCTTCAAAATTACAAAACGCTTCAAAAGCTCCATCAAGAATAACTGCCACCAAAGAAATTACCTTAAGGGGTCAGTTGGAGATTTTGCATGCTGATGATCTCAAAAATAAAAAAACATGGAACGAGTACTGGATCAAGGGAGAGGGTGGCAATAAAGTAAATGTAACAGGCGAGAAATTAGACAGTCTCAATCTTATTTCCGGAAACACTATTTCGGTCGTAGGAGTTTATTCGGGCAATGAGCTAAAGACCTCAGTGGAAAAGATTACGGTTACAAATAGTAGTAGTGTTGCACGAGTCGGCAAAACACCGACGTCAAAAGATGGCAAACGACAGTATAAAGCTGCTATTATTTTGTTTAACTTTTCTGATAATTCAACTCAGACATATTCGCCTGCATATGCAAAACAGGTCATGTATGGAAATACTCCAAACCTCAGTGTCAACAACTTCTACCAAGATGTTTCGAGCGGCTCTTTTTCAATAGTCGGAAAAGTTGATCCAGCAGGTGATGTCTATGGATGGTATACATTGCCAATCACTCAAGCAAATTGCTTAAGTCTCTATGCTTCATCTTGGAAAATGCTGGCAGATCAAGCTGCAGCAGCTGACGGTTTTATTGAAAGTAATTATGATGGTATTTTTTATAATTTTCCTACTGGTTCTGTTGATTGTGCGTGGTCAGGTGTTGCAAGTGAACAGCCTGTTCCAAATACAGCTACTCCCGAAATACCATTTGTTTTTATTAACGGCGACTGGACTCCGGTGTACATTCATGAACTTGGACATATTCTCGGTCTACGGCATGCAAATACGATCGCGTGTATTGATGAAAACGGAAATCCTGTTCAACTGAGCACCCACTGTATTTCGTACGAATATGGAGATCCTTATGACACTATGGGAGCAGTTGACGGTCTATACTTCAATAGCAGAAATAAAGATTACCTCGGTTTTTTCCCGACTAGGAATATGGCGACTGTCACTACCTCGGGTACGTACATATTAAAATCAGGAAATGTTCCTTTTTCACAAAATCAAATTGCTGTTACTGGTTCCTATGCTATTCGAATCCCCTTGGGGACTTCAGATGGTGGTGAGAATCAGATGTATTACTATTTGGAATCAAGAGATCCTCAAAAGTGGGATACATCTATTCCTCAACTTGCGCAGACAGGTGTTTCGGTCAGGTTCGCTGTAAACGACACTGTTCCTTATATAAATAATAATGAAAATAAGCAGGCCGGAGATAGTAGATCATATTTAATAGATACCCATTTAGCCACAGCAACATTTGACGATGCACCACTGCAGATTGGAGAAACCTATATCGATCAGTATAGAAATTTAAAAATTACCTATATAGGTCAAACGAGTGCAGGCAAGTCGATAAAAATAGAATTTATGCGCGGC
This sequence comes from Minisyncoccota bacterium, assembly GCA_017992485.1. Lineage (GTDB taxonomy): Bacteria > Patescibacteriota > Minisyncoccia > Phycocordibacterales > UBA9973 > JAGOSA01. The sequence continues at coordinate 5,320 of JAGOOL010000030.1, read as the reverse complement.
GCAATCAATTGCACCATGCTGGCACCATCAATAGCAATTACCCCGACTTTCCAGACCGGCACAGTTAACACAACAATTAATTATCAATATGCAATTACAGATAATGATACTGGAACCAATTGCCCAGCTAGAATTCTAGATACATTGGTTACAACATATCCTTCATACCCAGCGCGTTTTGATCGTGCGCGCGTAGCTATTCGCCCAAATACCCCAGCTCTAGGGCAGATTGCAGTCACCACTCCTATTCAGCAGATAAATGCTACCGTCGAAATATTCAATACTTTAATCCATGATATGTATGGTGTTGGTGGTACATCATTTAGTTTGTCTGTTCCAAGTAGTACGGTTTCTTGCGCCATTAGGCCAACGGTGACGATGTCACCAGCGGTTTCAAATGGCACAGCGGGACAGTCTAGGCAAAAAACGATTACACTCATAAATAATAATTCATCTACGTGCGGTACGACAAACTTCTCTGTAGTTGTCGATAACATCTATGCAGCTTCAGGTTGGACCGTTACCCCGATGGCAAATAATGGGAATTTTAATCTTGTTTCTGGTGGTCAGGAGCCACAGACTTTTTCAATTATTTCCCCAACTACGGCATCGCCAGGCGGCCACCTTTTTCGAGTACTCGTAAATGATGTGACCAATAGTATTAATTACGGAAATGTTGCTACTTTGCAGTATGTCGTCCAATAGGTCTACTTTTGACAAAACCCCCATTTTCCCTTAAAGTAATCAAGTCCCGTTCGCGGGGGTACTGATAACCCCAGCGCTTAGGTCCGAAACGGGACAAACCGATTATCAGCTCATTTGAGCGAGTATTCGGCAATTTACAAGCATCTACTGCCCTTAAAACGGCATTTACCTATGGAAGAAAATGAAACACAGGCTCGAATATACGAGCTTGGCTACCTCATCGTTGGCACTATGCCCGAAGAGAACGTTGCAGCAAAGGTTGGTGTGATCAAAGACCTTATCGAAGGCAAGAAGGGAATCAGCATCAGTGAGGAATTTCCTCGCTTGATCACCCTCGGCTACGAAATGTCTCGCCCGATCGGCAACAAAAAGTCATGGTTTAGTGAAGGTTACTTTGGTTGGATGAAGTTCGAAATCGACCCATCTATGACCGAAGAGATCGGCGCAATCCTCAAGCGTGACGAAGACGTCCTTCGTTTCCTCCTCATCAAGACTGTCCGCGAAAACACTGTCGCAGGCAAGCGTACGATGGGAACAGCAATGAAGCGTCCAGCTCGCAAGCTCGAAAACGCAGAAGAGACACCGATCGACGAAGCGGAAATCGAGAAGAAACTTGAAGAGCTCGCGGTAACGGAGTAATATTAGATCGTACCGCCTTGGCAGGCTGCGATACGACAGTATTATCAGACTAGCTATTCAAGAAAAAAATATGTATCTCAACAAAGTCCAAATTATAGGCAATCTCACTCGTGATCCTGAGATCAAATCGCTCCCATCAGGTATCAAGGTTGTTTCCGGCTCCCTCGCGACAAACCGCGTCTGGAAGGACCAGAACGGCGCCAAGAAGGAAGCAACTGAATACCACAACATTGTGGCATTCGGAAAGCCTGGCGAGCTTATCGCTCAGTATATGAAGAAAGGCGGCTCACTCTACATCGAAGGCCGTCTCCAGACACGAAGCTGGGACGACAAGGAGGGTAAGAAAAATTACCGCACCGAAATCGTCGTTGAAAACTTCCAGTTCGGTCCAAGCGGCAACGGTAAACCCGGCGCAGGCGGATCAGCAGGAGGTTCATACCAAAAGTCAGAAGCTCCAGCAGGGAAGCCAGATGAAAAACAAGATGAAGGATTCGATACTATCGAATACCCATCTGATGACAATAATTTGGAAGACATCCCATTCTAAAGATTTCCCTAAAAAGAATCTTCGAAATCCTAAAGTCACACTATTAAACTAAGATTATTACATTTATGAAGCATGATTATTTTTCGGCGAACAATATCAAGCATATCGACTACAAAGACACTGATATCTTGAAAAAGTTCCTCGGCCCAAGCGGCAAGATTTTGCCACGCAAGCGTTCAGGCCTTTCATCGAAGAACCAGCGCAAGCTCGCTCTCGCTGTAAAGCGCTCACGATTCATGGGTCTTATCCCATTTATCATCAAGTAGTTGCTGAAGCGAAAGCTAAAGTACAAATAAAAAACGCACAGTCCTCAAGATTGTGCGTTTTTTATTTTATTATCTAGACTCGCTCTACGTAGTCTCCAGTTTCTGTGTTGACGATGATTTTTTCACCAGTCGAGATAAAGAGTGGAACGTTGACGGTTGCACCGTTGTCGAGAGTGACAACTTTGTTGCCGCCAGTTCGAGTGTCTCCCTTGATTGCAGGTGGCGCATCTTTGACTTCGAATGTCATCTTGATAGGAAGCTTGATCGAAATAATCTGCTCTTCGTCGTCATTGTCCCAAATGAGAGCGGTGACGAGTTCATTGGCTTTGAGGAATTTAGTATTGTCGCCAAGAATCTTTTCTTCGAGTTTGAAGCGGTTAGCTGGATTTGTTGGATCACAGAACCAAAATTCGCCTTTGTTGTGGAAGAGGAATTTAACGTCGCGCTTGAGGATGTCAGCTTCAGCTGCCTGGTCAGAGACGTGGTACGTTGCTGCGAATGTTTTGCCGGAAATGAGGCTACGAAGCTTTACCTGGTTCTGAGGCTTTCGCTGTTGTGTGCGAGCGACGTGTGTTTCGACAACTTCACACGGTTCATCATCGTGGAGAATGATCTTTTTTTCTTTGATTTCGTTGTATGCAAGTAGTGCCATAAGATATTTGAATATTGTAATTAATGAGGCCAGAAGGCTGGTAGGAGTATAGCTAAGGAGCATTTAAAAGGCAAGAATATAAAATTCCTGTTAGTCGAGGGGCTTCCGAGGGTGACGACCCGAGGACGGAGAAATTTTTTAGTAGAAAAATTTCGTACCCGAGAATAACAGGAATTTTATGAATTGTCTTTTACTCTGCTCCTGAATCTGCTACAACTTCCTTCATGCGTTTACGAATAACCTTGAGGATTGTGTCGCGGAGCTTAGGATTTTCGCGGAGGGCCTGACGTGTTGCGTCATAACCACGAGCGAGAGGCATCTTCTCAACTTTCTCACCTTTTTCTTCTGGTGGGAGATACGCATATGAAGCACCAGATTTTTCGATGATGCCGAGTTTCTCACCGAGTGCCATGATTTCACCTTCGAGTGAAATACCTTCACCATAAATGATATCGAATTCTGTTTGTTTGAATGGGGCAGCGACTTTGTTTTTGACGACTTTGACGCGCGTGCGTGAGCCGACAACTTCTTCACCTTTTTTGATCTGGGCGATGCGGCGAATGTCGAGACGAACAGATGTGTAGAATTTGAGCGCCTTACCACCTGGAGTTGTTTCCGGATTACCAAACATGACACCGATCTGCATACGAATCTGGTTGATGAAGATAACAACTGTGTTTGAACGAGCAACGAGCGCTGTGAGTTTACGAAGTGCTTGTGACATCAAGCGAGCTTGCTTACCCATGTGCTGCTGACCCATGTCGCCTTCGATTTCATCTTTTGGAGTAAGTGCGGCAACAGAGTCGATAACAACAACATCAATCTTTCCTGTGCGAACGAGCGACTCAACGATTTCCAAACCTTGCTCACCAGTGTCTGGTTGAGAAATGAGAAGTTCACCGATGTCGACGCCGAGGTTCTGTGCATATTCAGGATCCATTGCATGTTCCGCGTCGATATACGCACAAACACCACCAAGCTTTTGTGCTTCAGCGACAACGTGTAGCGCAAGTGTTGTTTTACCAGAAGATTCTGGTCCAAAGATTTCGATAATGCGTCCACGAGGCAAACCGCCGATGCCGAGCGCGATATCGAGACCGATGGAACCAGTTGGAATTGCACTGACGTTTACTTTTGGTGCATCACCAAGTTTCATGATCGAGCCTTCGCCGAATTTAGTGAGAATAGATTTGATTGCGTCATCGACTGCTCCGCCTTGTTCCTTTGGTGCTTTTGCTGATTTTTTTGCCATATGTGTGAAGCAATACTGCTTATTGAATGATAACTACTAATGCCTAATAACAACTGCATGCGCGTAGTATATACGGCAGGCATTAAGTTTCTATAAAAAAATAATAAAGTTACAAATAAAAAAATTTAAACACTCGGCGTATCTATGGGCGCAGTGTCCGGTGTCGTGTAAAGCCGAATGACTTTGCTCTTCGTTCTGCCGAATCGATCACTCGCTTCCATATCAAGTATAGTATAGCCCTCTTGGAGGAGCAATGTGTCAGTGAAGTCACCATTTTTGTCCAAAAGTATTTCGCGGCCATTGACGGTAAAGCGGGAAGTATGTGGTGCATTTCCGGTGAGCGTGAGCAATCTTGAATCAAGAACAGCGCCGTCTTCGATGGAAGAGGCAATAGTAATACCGAAAATCGCATCCTTGCTGCGATAGTACGTATACGTAACGATACCAAGAAAAAGCAGCCCAACAAGGAATAGCTTCGTAAATTGTTTTGGATCTACCATCGGAATCATGAGTATTTTCTAGCTAGTTATATATAGTTGTTAGGTGTGTGTATATCGCTCGTATCGTCGACGCCGCGCTCGAGGACCTCGCGCGGCTTTGCACCGTCTGCTGGACCGACAACGCCACGTTCTTCAAGAATATCCATCAAACGCGCTGCGCGAGCGTAGCCGAGCTTAAGTTTACGCTGGAGATACGAAGTCGAAGCTTTGCCGGCTTCGATAACCGTTTGTCTCGCTTCTTCATACATTTCATCGTCGTCACTATTGTCGTCTGAATCAAGTGTCGCTTCAAAGATTGATTTATCAACGCTCGGTGTACCAGTGAGTGCAATGTCACCAACAACTTCATTTTCATACGTCTTTGCGAGCCAAGCAACGACACGCTTCACCTCATCTTCTGTAATAAAAGCAGATTGAATACGATTTGGCTGAGAAGATTCACCGGAAAGGAAAAGCATATCACCGGCGCCGAGCAATTTTTCAGCACCACCAGCATCAAGAATCGTTCGTGAATCGATCTGCGAAGAAACTTTGAGCGCAATACGAGCCGGGACGTTGGCTTTGATGAGACCAGTGATGACGTTCACTTCAGGACGCTGTGTTGAAAGAATAAGGTGAATACCGACAGCACGAGACATTTGAGCGAGACGAACGATACCAGCTTCGAGCTCTCGCGGGAATGCAGTCATAATATCCGCCAATTCGTCCAAGATGATAACAATGTACGGCATCTGATCGACATCAACACCATCTTTAATC
>JAGOOL010000029.1 GCA_017992485.1 Minisyncoccota bacterium | reverse complement strand
GTAGCTCAAGATAGAGTTTCTGCTCCGGCGTCTGTGGTTACCTTGGATATTGTCGACGAAGTTGGCGGTTCGACATTTGATGCCGGTGCCCGAGAAAATATTTGGGTCTCAGACTCAGGCAATAATCGTGTCCTTATTTTTGATTACGAATCGCCTGCGACCCCGACGGCAGGCGAGGCCATTGACGTCATTGGGCACTATTCGACGAGTGTTTCAGCGATTGGTACGACGCCGCGATTTACGAACGCAGCTATATATAGCGGCGACTCCGCGCCAAATAGTTTTTCTTTTTCAGATGTTAAAAAAAATTATGTCGACACTGTGAATCATCGCCTATTTGTTCAAGACAATGATGCAAACAGAATATTGATATTCAATCTTGATGCTAGTAATAATCTCATCGATAGAGTTGCTGACAATGTTATCGGAAAGCCTGACTTTACTAGTACAGGTAATACAGTATCGCAACAGTCATTTTCTATGGTGGACGGCATGACATATGATGTCGACAATGATCTCCTTTTTGTCGGAGATAATAATCGCGTACTTATTTTTGATGTCCGTCCGACAAATAGCTCACTCAAGACTATGTGTGGTTTTGTTTCAAGTGGTATCAGTGACAATATGAGTGCCTCATGCGTTCTTGGGCAAAATGATTTTGTCTCCAATGGTAATACGACGGGGACTTCTTCCATTACCGGAACTTGGGCTCTTGCATATGATTCTGTCAATGATCGTCTTTTTGTTACTGAATATGGAGGCAGGGAAGTAAAAGTCTTCGATTTCTCGAGCGGAATCTCCAATAACATGGCTTCATCCAGCCTAGTTGGAGGTATTGAACTCTTTAATGTACGTGCGATGGATATTGCATACGACTCAAACCATGAGCGATTGTTCGTATCGGTAGATCGAATCGAAGAAGAGAATTCAACGTGGGGTAGTATTGTGCTTGTGTATGATGTTTCAACGATTACTCTTAACGAATTTCCGGTTAATGTTCTCGGTACAACAAATGTCACACTCGAGCCAGACAATAGCATTAGTGCGCTAAATAGGGCTGCTGATATTGACCAGTGTGTGGATGATAGTGGTTACCCGACGTACGTTGAAAACTGGGAAGCAAATCTCATTTGTGATTATGTCGGTTCGATTCTATATGCCCCTACAACAGATAGGTTGTATGTCTCTTCGCGCGGGTACAATCCTGCAACACGCATCACTGTCTTTGATACAGAAACGATAGTCAACGGAGAGGATGCAGTTGCTGTTCTCGGTCAGCAGGATTTTGTTTCAGAAGTAGTGGGTAATACAACACAGAGCACAATCGGCTCACTCGTTACTGGCATGTCCATTGATGAAGTTAATAATCGCCTTTACGTTTCAGATGGAGCAAGCCACCGTGTTCTTATTTATGATTTTATTCGACCGGGAGCAATGACCCTTCCAAATGGTACAGCCGGGCTCGCATATCCAGCGACAGTATTTCCGATTCTCAATGAACAGGGCACAGCTACTGTTGCTGTTGTGTCGGGTTTACCGCCAGGTTTGTCATTTGATGTAAATACGCAAACACTTTCGGGTACGCCGAGCACTCCCGGAGTATATTCACTTGTACTGAGAACGACTGATACATTCGGCGTTAGTTCTTTTTCGGGTAAGCATACGTACACTGTGCAGATTGTGAGTGGAAACGGAGGCGATCCAATACCACTGTGTACTGATGCTGTAGCAAATAATTTTGGTCAACAAAATGATTGCGAATATGATCCGCCGACAGTAGAGATTCTCGCACCGTCTGTGCCAGGCATATATACTTCATCAACTAGTTTCATAACGCTCAATGGTTCTGCTACGGACCGAGATACGATAACAACTGTTACCTATTCATTCAATGGTAGCGCGATGATCCCGACGACTGGTATGGCTACATGGTCAACCCCAGTATTATTGTTGATACCTGGACCAAATACATTTACTGTTACTGCGACCAATAACCATGGCTTACAAACATTCAAGAGTCTAACAATTGTTTATGCAACGACGCCACCACCAGATCCTACTTGCGCCACAAATCCATCCTTACTAGGCTGTACACCAATCGATCCCGTAGACCCCGTTGATCCAATAGACCCGATCGATCCGGTTGACCCCGTAGATCCCGTTGATCCAGTAGACCCAATAGACCCTGTGGGGCCAGTTGATCCAGTTGATCCAGTTGATCCAAGTGGACCAATTGATCCTGTTGTATTACCCGATGTACCAACTACTTCTGTGACCCACCAAGAAATTTCAACCTTTGCTATGATTGCAAGTCGTGTCGGTCTTTTACTTGGCTTGTTCGGGACACTATTTGCCAGTTCGATTGCATTGTCTGAATTCGCATTTTTACCGCAGCGTATCTGGCAGCTTATCCTCGGGGCAATCGGTTTTAAAAAACGTGTTCGCCGATGGGGAACTGTATACGATTCTATTACCAAGCAACCACTCGATCCGGTGTACTTGTCGATTGTGAACGCAGAAGGAAAAGAGGTTGCGACATCAATAACTGATATAGACGGGCGTTTTGGTTTCCTTGTTCCGCCAGGGGCGTATAGAATTTGGGCAAATAAAACTAATTACCTTTTCCCATCTCGAAAACTTGCCGGACGGGATCACGATGAAGTCTATACTGATCTTTATTTCGGCGAAGAGTTAATTATTAAAGAAGGAGACGATGTTTTTGGAAAAAATATACCGATGGATCCTCAGCTGTTCAACTGGAATGAATATATAAAACACGAACAGAAGTTGACGAAGTGGAATGCAAAACGAGACAATATAGTAAATAAAATCACCGGTGGTCTATTCATTCTCGGCTTTATTGCCTCGCTCATAGCAGCAATCTTGCAGCCGACGACATTTAACCTTGTTATTATTTTTATTTATATTGTGCTCCTGCTTATTCGTGAACTTGGTGTTAAGGTGTACCGTTCTGGTTTTGTTGAAAATAAAGCCGGCAAGCCGCTTGCCTATGGTTTGGTTAAAATATTCTCTGCGAAACTCAATAAACAATTATTTACGCGTCCTCTCGATAAATACGGTCGCTACTACGCTCTGGTGCCAAAAGGTGATTACTATGTGACTATTGAGACCAAGAATGATGATCAGTCGTACGAACAGGTCTATCAATCACGGCCGTTTACGGCTCGCCGAGGCGTTATAAATAAAAAATTCATTGTTAATTAGTGATTTTTACGCTATACTGGCTTATCTTATAAATTTAGAAATCAATAGTAACATCTATATATGGGAAAGAGAAAAACAGCAATGAGTAGTAATAAAGTGGTGCCACATCCTCACAAGACCAAGAAGCGTCTTGCCGCAAAGAAAGTAATGCTTGAGAAAAAGGCAGCAAAGAAGACAAAGAATCGTTCAAAGACTACTGCAAAGAAAACGAAGTAATTCATTTTCTGAATACAGCATTGATCAGAGTGAAATAAAAAAGCCAGCCTTACAGGGCTGGTTTTTCGGTTTGGCCACACATAAACCTCACCGAATTATTTCTTGTTCAATCCATATCCACGTATAGATTGGTCTCGTTCGCCATCGATAGCCAGAATAATATTGTTCATATTGGCCGGTCCAAATACGTTTTTTGACAAGTATTGTTCTGAATGGTCTATTGTTTCTGCAGGTAGTATTTCCATACCGATGTCCGTAGTTATGGCTGTAATTAAAGCCTGTGGTATAGCCAGAATTGTACCGAGGTTTGTAGTGGTATCGTCTACGATAGTGATTCCCATACTGAGCTTGTGCGTAGCTCGCAATCAGGAGTAAGAGTACTATTATTAGTTTTTTCATGATGTCCGTCCTTTTCTTGTATTATAAAACAGATTTTTGGATTTGAGTCAATGACAATAGTAAAACGGTCAGTATAATGGATGGATGTCTAAACAGAAAGAATACATGAACAAGAAGACCAAAATCGTGGCAACAATCGGTCCGGCATCCGAAACACCCGAAATGGTTCAAGAACTTATTGAGATTGGCGTCAACGTTTTTCGACTGAACCTCAGTCACGGTACGATTGATGAACACATTGAACGCATCAAACGTATTCGTCAGATTTCAAAACGTCTCGATCGTCACGTTGCAATCCTGGCAGACCTCGCCGGTCCAAAGATCCGCATCGGTGATTTTCGCGAAGGCGAAATTGATCTCGTGAATGGTCAGGAATTTATTCTCTGTACACAAAAGATGGAAGGCACATCAAAAAAAGTCTACATCAACTATCCGCTCTTGCCGAAGGAAGTTAAGGTCGGACAAAAGATTTTCCTCGACGACGGCAAAGTTGAGCTCGAAGTTTCCAAAATCAGCGGCAGTGATGTTCATACAAGGATTCGCGCCGGCGGCCGCATTGCCTCACGTCGCGGCGTCAACATCCCGGGTGCCAAGCTTTCTGTTTCAGCGCTTACTCCCAAAGACGCTACTGATCTCTCAAAAATTTTGTCTGAAGATATCGATTATGTTGCGCTTTCATTTGTTCGTAGTCCAAAAGATATTGAAGATCTGCGTAAAGTAATCGCAAAACATCGCAAAAAAGATATTCCATGGATCGTCTCAAAGATTGAAACATTAGAAGCAGTCGCTGCGCTTCCTGAGATTATTGCTGCGTCTGACGCGGTTATGGTTGCTCGTGGTGATCTTGCTGTTGAAGTCGGCAGGGAAATGGTCCCGGCGATTCAGAAGCAAATGATCCGCATGGCGAACGAAAGCGGCAAACCGGTTATTACTGCGACGCACTTTCTCGAATCAATGGTTTCTCGCTCGACACCAACTCGCGCTGAAGTTTCTGATATTGCGAACGCAATCTTGGATGGAACGGATGCGATCATGCTTTCAGCTGAAACTGCATCTGGCGCTTTTCCCGTTGAAGCTGTAAAAATCATGGCAAACGTCGCGACTATTACAGAGCTTGATCACGAACATTTCCGAAAACATTTTAGTGCTGATCGCGGTGATGTTGTCGATTCAGTTTCGTTATCTGTTGTGTACACTGCGCGCAATGTTGGCGCGGTTGCGATTGCAGCACTTTCTTCGTCCGGCTTTACTGCCAAGATGACAGCGCGCCACCGTTCATCGTGTCCGGTCTTTGTGTTCACTCCATCAAAATCTGTTGCGCAAAAAACAGCACTGATGTTTGGCTGTGAGCCGATCGTACTCAATAAACTCAACGATCTTTCTGAGGCTACTAAGCTCATTAAGAAATCATTAGTAGAAAATAAATTTGCCAAGAAAGGCGACAGGATTGTTATTTCGGCAAGTGTGCCGTTCGGTATTGTGAAAACGACGAACTGTTTGCTAGTAGAAACCATATAGACTACCCGTCTTTTTTGGACAGTAGTATAATAGAGACATATGAACATCAACTTTAAGGCGACTTCAATAGTTATGACAGAGGCGATCCGTGACTATGCAGAGAAGCGGATTATGACAGTTGGTAAGCTTTTTAGTGGGGAAGGTGATAGCGTGACTGTAGATGTAGAGGTTTCTCAGACGACCAAGCACCATAAGGCCGGCAATATCTTTAGGACTGAAATTACGCTCAGGCATGCCGGTAGACGCTTTAGAGCGGTTTCTACCAAGGAAGACCTGTACGCTTCAATAGACGATGCCAAGGACGAGCTGGAGCGTGAGATTGTTGCCAATAAGGAGCGATCAAGAACCCTGTTTAGACGGGGCGCCCACCAAGTAAAAAATGTTCTCAAGGGTATTGCCGGGATACCGAGCCGGCTCCGCAGACATCGCTAGCTAAATAAACATATATTGACTTTGGCCCTTATTATCTTATAATGAGGGCCAATTTCGATATGGTATCGAAAACGTTCAAAGTAACAATTTAATAGTTAACACCATGGCAACAACAGAAAAAAATGACGGCAACCCGACGCCGCAGGAAACAGTAGAACTACAAAGAACTATTGCAGGGCACACAAAACTGAGAGTGCTCAAGGATAAACTCGTTATAGAGTATCCTGAATCTTTTCGAAAAATGTCACTATGCGCCAAAGACAGTAGGGGCCATTTTGTCTCCTTGTTCTGCAAGGTGTTTAAGACAGAGCAAGGTCGTGAACATTGTATTGTTTTAGGATTTACCCAAACAGGTACATTTTTTACAGGTCCTTGTAAGCATGCCATAGATACCAATGTGCCACATTTTGAAATGCCTGAAAAATATTTTTTCAGCGAACTCGTTATTGCCAAATTTATTGCAGATAACGAAGATCATAATGATGCTGGAGAGTCGCGTATCCTTATTGTACAGGCGCTCAAAGAGGTAAATGATGCTATGGAAAAAATTATTACACAACTGGAAAATGATCCAGAATCATTCTTTAAACCAGCATCAGTAACAAAGGTAGAATCTGCTGTCTAAGGATAGTAAACGCTCTTCAATCAAGAGCGTTTTTTTTATAATCAACGTAATCCATTTCCTTTTTGCCTTCCGGAACTATGCGTTCAATGACAAATGCGCCGTGTTCAAAACGAGCCTTTTTAATGGCGATACGAGTTCTGTTTTCCAAAAAGTAATAAATGCCAGGCCAACCGCTGTATGCTCGATATTTTTTGTAGATTTCAACAGGGTCGTCAGCAAGATTAATTTCGCCATCAGCCTTGGTGATTTTTTTTGTATATGTTGCTTTTTCATGATCCTGGGGAGTTGCTCCACTCTTTCCGGAAATATAATCGGGGAGAATTGCAGTCAATCGCTCGCTACCAAGCTTGATGAGTCGCACTAAAAGTTCAGGTGCTGTTTCTGTTTCAGAAATAGTAATTTTTTCTTGGGCAAGAATTGGACCGTGATCCATTTCTTTGTCGAGAAGCATAATCGAAACACCGGTTTCTGTGTCGCCGGCAAGAAGTGCGCCTTCAACGGGTGCCGGACCGCGATGCAACGGTAAGAGTGATGGGTGAATATTGAGAATGCCATGCGAAAAAAGAGAAAGAATGGATTCAGGAATAATTTTGCCATATGCGAAAACAATAGCGAGACTTGGCTCGTCCTCAATATCACCGCCAGTGCCTTGGTTCGAAATGACACTTTGTATTTTCATAACTGATTCTTCGTTCCTGAGACTTTCCGGTTTATAGACTTCGATTGCATGTTCTCGTCCCCAGGCCGCCACCGGACTTTCTTCTATGTTCAAACCGCGTCCAGCTGGTCTATCTGGTGCTGTCACGATCAGTGATGGTAAAAAACCACTCGCAGCAAGTGTGTCGAGGACAATCGTCGCTTCTGTTGGAGTGCCGAAGAAAATATATTTCATAATTTTTTTTGCGCCGTTCTATTTTGCCAATGTCTCCGGCGGTAGATCGTGAATGTCTTTGGCGTGATCGATAAATAGGATGCCATTGAGGTGATCAATCTCGTGTTGAAAAATCTGTGCAAGCAAGCTGTTGCCGGCGAGGATAAATTCTTTGCCATCGATACTATAGGCTTTGATTTTGGCACGAGAGGCGCGACG
>JAGOOL010000028.1:4548-8037 GCA_017992485.1 Minisyncoccota bacterium | reverse complement strand
GCACGTAAAAAGGCGCCGAAACGCCTTTTTACTATACACTACATTTGTACTCCGAGAAGTTCCCCTACTTTTGCACGATTGAAGCCAACAAGGAGGACGTTATCGATTTTGATAACTGGCACGCCGAGCTGTCCGGTCATCTCTACCATCTCTCCGCGGCGGACTGGATCTGCCGCAACGTCGTATTCGTTATAAGCGACATTATGCTCTTTGAAAAACTCTTTAGCCATGCGGCAGTATGTGCACGACGGTGTGGTGTAGATCGATACTTGTTTCATAGTGTAGAAAGTATACCAGAAATAATACTTTGCTGACAAATGGCGAAGTATATTAATTTTTTGCCTATATTTATAGTGCGGGATAGGCGAATCGAACGCCTGCCAACAGTTTGGAAAACTGTAGTTCTACCACTAAACTAATCCCGCATGCCTTCTAGACTATCAAATTACTCACCTTTCGTAAATATGCCCTTGAGTGCCTGCCAAAAGCCCTTCTTTTTCTTGGGTGCGGTCTCCGCGGTGAGCGTCGCACTATCTGCACTGCCCGGCAAAACGACAACACCTTCCCCCTCCTTCACCACATTGAATTTCTCGCGCACAACTTCCTCTTTGCCACGTGGGGTCGAAAGAGTGTTCAAGTCTTTGGAAATCGCTTCGTGGCGCGCCACAGTAGCAGTATATGACTCTTCGGCCTCAATGAGCTTGGTGTGTGAGTCTCGCCACTTGGTAAAGACGCCGTAGGTCGAATATGCCATGTACAAAAACAGTGCTGCTAAAAAGCCTATACCAATAGGAGTATAGAGCAATGATTGCTTTTGCTTTTTGATATTTGTGTGCTTTTTTTGCATTTTTCGTTTTGGAACTCGTCTGGTATACTCCCGTAAGTATAGCAGACAACGTTCTAGCACTAATCCCTGCTATCCACACCCATTATGTTTGACGCAAAAAGTAAAAAAAGAATCGGTATTATTTGGAAGATCCTCACAGTATTGATTATCGTCTCGATGATCTTGCTGTATATGCCAGGCGTCTTCAATTAAAAGGAAAAAATAAATAAAAACACACTCTGAGGGAATTTTCGAGCGCGACTGGCGCGAGAAGAAGAAAATTTTTAGCAAAAAATTTTCGTGTCCCGAATAGTGTGTTTTTATTTATTCTTTCCCTGATCGCATCATCTTAAGGAAAACTTCATGCGGAATATTAACTTTTCCAGTGAATCGTTCTTTTTGGCGAGCCTTACCTTTCTTTTGCTTTTCGAGGAGTTTTTTCTTACGTGAGATGTCACCACCACCGACAACTTTTGAACCGTGCATTAAGACGTCTTTTCGAAATGCTTTAACGGTTTTAGAACTCAAAATGCGACCAAGCGCAAAGCCTTGGATCTTTGTTTCAAATTGCTGGCGAGGCAGAATCGCATGAAGTTTTTCAACAGCGTTTTCGGCTTCTTCCAAAGCACGACGGCGAGAAACGATACGTGTAAACGCTGCAACTTCTTCATCTGCAACAAGCAGATCAAGTCGAACAACATCGGCTGGACGGAAGTCGCCAATCTCATATGAAATTGAAGCATAGCCAGACGTCTGACTCTTGAGTTCATCAAAAAAGTTTCGCATGAGTTCGCGAAGCGGCATGACAAAGTGAATCTGCGAGCGACCCTCACCGAAGTTAATCGTGTCACCGACTTCAGCTTCGTGTTCATAGAGCATTTGCATAACATTACCAAGGTAATCCATCGGGGTAATGAGCGTGACCGCAACCCACGGTTCTTCTACTGTTGCAATTTCACCATCGTTCGGAAAAAGGTGCGGCGAATAGACGATGACGTCTTTGCCATTGCGAAGTTTAACTTTGTACGTAATCGACGGCATCGTGACAATGAGTTCGAGATTAAATTCACGGCGCAAACGCTCAGAAATAATTTCCAAATGAAGCATGCCAAGGAAACCACAACGGTAACCACGACCAAGCGCACCGGATGTTTCTTCTTCATATGAAAATGCAGAATCGGAAAGCCTGAGACGTCCGAGAGCAAGTTTGAGCTGGTTGAAATCATCTTGCGATTCAGGATAAATAGAAGCCCAAACAACAGGCCGTGGCTGCATGTAGCCCGGGTATGGAGGCATCGGCGTTTTGAGAAGCGTGACGGTGTCACCGACAGATGCAATACCTGGCTGTTTGATACCAGTCACAATATAACCGATTTGTCCGGCACCGATTTTATCTGCGGCAACTTTTTCCGGATGGAACATACCAACTTCGAGTGCTTGAAATTTTTCTTTTGAGGTCGCAAACATGAGCTGGTCGTGGCGCTTCACTTCCCCGTCCAAAATACGAACGAAGACGATGACGCCGGCATGGTTTGAATATTGGAAATCGAAAACGAGAGCGCGAAGATTGTTCTCTCCAGGATGCTCGATTTTTGGCGGCGGGATACGCTTCACTATTTCGGCGAGCAAATCAGCAACACCTTCGCCTGTTTTTCCTGAGACAAGCATGACAGTATCGGGATCAACATCGAGAAGCGATGCAACTTCGATGCGCACGTCGTCGACGCGAGAAAGCGGAGAATCAACTTTGGAAAGGACTGGAATAATAACGAGTCCTGCCTCACGTGCCATTTGGAGAACAGAAAGAGTTTGCGCTTGCACACCTTGTGTTGAATCAACGAGGAGGATCGAGCCTTCAACAGCACGAATTGCACGAGATACTTCGTATGAGAAATCGATGTGTCCTGGAGTGTCGATGAGGTTAAGCTTGAACTTCTCACCGGCATGTTGAAAATCCATCGAGACTGGTGTCATTTTGATGGTAATACCGCGCTCCTTTTCGAGCTCCATACTGTCGAGCACCTGATCACGCATTTTGCGGGCTTCGATCGTCTTGGTGACTTCGAGCATGCGGTCGGCGAGGGTCGACTTGCCGTGGTCGATATGGGCAATAATGGAGAAGTTTCTAATGTGATTGAGGTCCATGTGCCAACATATTACCATAAAATCCTTAAAAATAAAGGTCTTTTGCCTTAGATAAACCTTGACTTATTATGAAAAAAGGTATATAATATGGGTGTACTTTAAATAAAAGAAAAATGAAAAAAGTTATTAGCGCCCGTAAGCGCAACACTGAAGTTGAAGGATTCACTTACAACAAAAACGACTTCCCGATTTCAACTGAAAAAGATTACAGATTCTACACTATAGGAATCGCAATCTCTTTCTTGCTCTGGGCAGGTTTAATCCTGAACCGGATACTATAAAATATTTCTGTGGTTTTACCCCGCTTAGTCATCACGTATGACTGGGCGGGTTTTTGTTTGTCTGATTTATTTTATAAAGCAATGTTACTGCGTCATATCAGTACCTTCAGAAACAATTGTTTGCGTTTTCCAGATCTTTTTGCGAAGCGCTGCGAGAACAACTTTCAACTCTTCACTACCGAGGAGCCCCAAAATGACACCGCCGACGAGAATACCAATCACACCGGAGAATGCGCC
>JAGOOL010000028.1:0-4448 GCA_017992485.1 Minisyncoccota bacterium | reverse complement strand
AAACAATTGTTTGCGTTTTCCAGATCTTTTTGCGAAGCGCTGCGAGAACAACTTTCAACTCTTCACTACCGAGGAGCCCCAAAATGACACCGCCGACGAGAATACCAATCACACCGGAGAATGCGCCTTGCGCGAGCAATTCAAACGTCGTATCAATTTCAAACATCGAACCGGTGATTGAAAGCATTCCGTAAGTCATCGTACCGAGGAGTACTGCCGCACAAAAACCTTGGAATAGCGTCGCGCGAAGCGGCTTCCCTTCTCCGTTTTTGAGAAAATCTTTTTTAAATAGCATCCAGAGTGCGTAGTAGTTGAGAATCGTACCAACAGAGTAACCGAGCGGTAGCATCAAGATTTCAGTTCCCGGAACATCAGGTACACGGAGTAACCCTTCAATAAAGTATTTGAATACATCGTACTGACGGAAAAAATACAAAAAACCAAAGGCGAGGAATACTTCGAGTGCGGTAAAAATGAGATTAATCACAAGCGGACGGCGCGTTTTGCCTGCAGCATAGTAACCGCGTACTAAAAGTCCGATCAAACTTTGTGCAACAACAGAGATGGTAAAGAGTGCGAGTGCGGCTGCAGTGAGACGCGTATCAGACCAGGTAAACTGTCCTGCTCCCAAAATGACGCGCACGATTTGCGCACGAAGGACGATGAACAGTGCCATAATCGGCAACGACCAAAAAATAATTTGTCGCGCGACAGAAATAATCTGCGTTTTGAAAACATCGAGCTTCCCTTCGGCAAAGGCTTTTGATAATGCCGGAAATGCAGCGACCGAATATGACAAGCCAATGATTGTAATAGGTACGGCCTGAAGGTTGAATGAGAAATTGAAAATAGAAACAGCGCCAGTTTCAAGTGTTGTCGCAATCGAAACGATGACAGCGATTGTAATAGATGACAATGCGAGACCAAGAGTGCGCGGTAGGGACAGCATAAATATGCGTCGCATTTCTTTCCAGTCTATCTTGGTTGTCAGGCGCGGATAAAAACCATGTGACGCAAGCACCGGAATCTGGAGCGCCATGTGGAGAAAAGCACCGAGCGCAACACCCATCGCCAAACCGATATTGCCGAAGTGTGGCAAGAAAAAGAAAATACCAATGATGATACCAAGGTTGTAGCAGATTGGTGCGAATGCATAAATGATGAATCGTTTGTAGAGCTGCGTGATGGTGCTGAAAAGATTTGAAAGGCCAAGAAAAATCGGCGAGAGCAACATGATGCGCGACATCGTAATGAGACTTTCTCGCTGCACCTCGTCAAAGCCCGGCGCTACCCAGTGAGATAGAAATGGCATAAGAATAAAAGCCAAAATCGAAATAATAGCAATGCCACCTGAAAAAATGGTGAAGAGTTGATTAAGTAACGATCGTGCGCTTTCTTTGTCTTTGTGTTCGAGCTTGTCGATGAAGAATGGAACGAGAACAGTGATCGAGACGAGCGTCGAAATAGAAGCAAAGATAATATCCGGCACACGAAAGCCGGCGTAGTAAATGTCGAGCGTCGCAGATGGTCCAAGTACGCTTGCTAGCGATCTGTCTCTAATGAGTCCGAGGACCTGCGAGAGTAAAGCGAAGCCGCCGATAAGAAAAGCCGCCTCGGTAATGCGGCTTGATTCTTTTTTGAAAAATGAGAAGATCTTGGAAACCATTTGCCTATTTTACCTCTCTAACCCTTAACGACAAAGTTGATAAGCCGATTTGGGACGTAGATCGTCTTGATGATTTCTTTATCTCCAAGATGTCGAACGATATCCGGGTGCTGTTTCGCCATTGCAACAACGTCAGCTTCTCCGGCGTCTTTAGCAACATCAATCGTACCGCGTGTTTTGCCACCAACCTGAATTGCGACGGTGACGGTGTCGTCGACGATGAGAGTTTCATCGTATTTTGGCCAGCCGGAAATATTGATCGATTTTTTTTCACCAAGCATTGTCCAAAGTTCTTCGGTGACGTGCGGCGCAAATGGAGCAAGAATCTGAAGGAATTTTTTGAAGTCATCAGCTGAAAGCGTTGGCTCGCCGGCCGCAGCATTATTCTGTGCTTTTTCCATTTCATTGCCGAGGATCATCATAGCTGAAATTGCCGTGTTGAAGTTGAAGCCGGCAATATCTTCATCAACTTTCTTGATTGTTTTGTGTAGTGTCTTCAAAATAGCAGGAGATGTTTTTACGGCAGTATTTTTTCCTACTGCATTTTTATTTTCCAAAACTTTCTGTGCAATTTTCCACACCTTCTCGATAAATCGATATGAACCAACAATGCCATCCGTTGACCATGGCAGCTGTGAATAAAACGGACCGAGGAACATTTCGAATAAACGAAGTGAATCAGCACCGTATGTTTTCACGACGTCATCCGGATTGACGACGTTCCCCCATCGCTTGGACATTTTGCGATTGTCATCACCGAGGATCATGCCTTGGTTGTGAAGTTCAGGAAACGGCTCATCTGTTGGTGCAATACCAAGATCGAAGAGGAATTTATTCCAGAAACGAGAGTAAAGTAAGTGACCGGTTGCGTGTTCAGCACCACCGACATAAACATCGACACTCTTCCAATATTTGAGTTCGTCGGGTGAAGCAATGGCTTTTTTATTCTTCGGATCCATGTAGCGGAGGAAGTACCATGAAGAACCAGCCCAGCCCGGCATGGTATTGGTTTCGAGTCCCTTATCAGTCCAAGCTTTTACTCCAGCGAGCGGGCCTTCTGCGCGACCAGTCGGTTCGTATGATTTTACGTTTGGGAGAGTGAGTGGAAGTTTTGAAGCTGGAACCGGCGTAATGATGCCGTTCTTGTCTCGCATAAGCGGAATCGGTTCGCCCCAGTAACGCTGACGAGCAAAGACTGCATCGCGCATTTTGAAGCGGGTTGTAAATTTACCACCAACTAGAATAGTGATATCTTGGCGTGCATCAATGGAATTCCTTCCATTATACTCACCAGAATTTCTAAGAAGACCTTGTCCTGAATAGCACATCTCACCAGCAATTATTTTATCAAAATAATTATGTGCCTTGTCGTCTCCCATCGCTGGTAATTCATCAGGAGTTATTACACAAACAATAGGCAAACTATACTTCTTCGCAAATTCATAATCACGTTCATCATGTGCCGGAACTGCCATGACAGCACCTGTCGCATAGTCGTGCAAAACATAATCAGCGACCCAAACCGGAACTTCTTCATTGTTCGCCGGATTAATTGCCATGACCCCCTCGAGCGGTACACCAGTTTTTTCTTTGGTCGCGTCAGCGCGATCAGCTGCGGTTTTCTTTTTTGCTTCCTCAATATACTTTTCTACTTCGTCGCGGTTTTTCACACGATCAATAACGTATTTGACGAGTTTGTGTTCAGGGGCAAGAACAACGTACGAAACACCAAACAATGTATCTGCGCGTGTTGTAAAGACTTCGATCTTGTCGCGAATTGTTCCGCCGGCAATTTGAAAACGCAAAAGTGAGCCTTCGCTCTTACCAATCCAATTCTTTTGAATTTCTTTGATGTGATCAGACCATTTGAGATCCTGTAAACCGTCGAGTAAACGATCGGCGTAGGCAGTGATGCGCATAAACCATTGCTTGATCCGCATTTTTTCAACAGGATAGCTACCCCGTTCAGAAACCGGGCCACTTGGAGAATCAACAATTTCATCGTTCGCAAGCACTGTGCCGAGCTTTTCGCACCAATTCACTTCGGCTTCGCCTTCGTATGCGAGACGGTACTGCATCATGACGTCTTGCTTTGTGATGTCGTCAAAGTTTTTCCATTCACTATCACCAAAACGTTTTGGGAAATTTGTTGAATACGCCGTCGTTTCGAGGTTGCCGTTCTTTTCAAATTGTTTTACAAGCTCAGCGATCGGACGAGCATTTTTTGCATCTGTGTCATACCAAGAATCGTAAAGCTTAAGAAAAATATCTTGCGTCCATTTATAGTATTCAGGGTCCGATGTATTTACCTGACGAGACCAGTCAAACGAGAGGCCAATGATCTCGAGCTGCTTGCCGTACGTCTTCACATTTTTCTCAGTTGAAATGCGTGGGTGGATACCGTGATCGATCGCATACTGCTCAGCAGGCAAACCAAAAGCATCGTAGCCCATCGGATGGAGGACATTGAAACCTTGCATGCGCTTCATGCGAGAAAGCACATCAGAGGCAATGTAGCCGCGAGGATGACCGACATGGAGACCAGCACCGGACGGATACGGAAACATATCGAGCACGTAAAAAGGCTTTTTCTTTTTGAGCTTCGCGTCTTTGGCAGAAAGGGTTTTATAGGTCTTTTTTGTTTCCCAAGTCTTTTGCCATTTCTTTTCTATCTTGAGGTGGTCGTACTGCTGCATTTTTTTCATATGATATAAGCACTATAGCAAAAAACCCCCGAAATTTCGAGGATTTTGAGCTTTTCTTTATTATATCTTCATCTTCT
>JAGOOL010000027.1 GCA_017992485.1 Minisyncoccota bacterium | reverse complement strand
TCAAACGCTATGAAGATCGATTCACTTGGTTCATTGAGCACACCATCTTCAGCTGTGTCTGCTAACACAATCACAGTTAAGTCAGCTTCAATGACTCTCTCAAGAAATAACACTTACGCTGCTTCTCAGAACACAACTCTCCCTGCAACTAACTTCAAACTTGGTTCATGGAATCTTGCTGGTTCATCAGTTGAAGATGTTCTCTTGACTACATTGTCATTTGACGTTGATGAAGTTACAAACGCTACTCTTAACGAAGACGACATCACAAACATGTATGTTGTTGTTAAGAATGGTGGAACAATCGTTGCTCAGGCTTCACCACTTGCTACACTTAGCTCTGGTGGTCAGGACAACAACTACTCAATCAACTACACACTTACAAAGAATGCTAACGTTTCTATCGAACTCTTCGGTAACCTTGCTTCTGGCGCAACAGCATCAGACTCATTCCGAACAGACCTCACAGTTACAGGTACTTCTCTCGTAGGTGGATCTTCAGTAACTGCAACTTCTGCAGATACAGTTGGTCAAACAATCATCTATGGTACAGCGTCAATCACTGCTACTACTGATAGCTCATCACCAGTTACAGGTATCGTTTACGACAACCAGACAGTAGAAACTGCAAGCTTCAAGTTCGCAGCTGTTACATCTGGATACAATGTCACTGACGTTACTTTGACACTTGGTTCAAACGCTACAACAGTTGCTGATAACGTTATGCTCTACGATGGTGCAACACTTATTGCAACATTGCCTTCAGCTACAACTGTAAGCTTCTCTGGTCTTAACTGGAACGTTCCAGCTAATGTAAGTAAGGTTCTTACAGTTAAGCTTCAGCTTGGTACAATCGGAATC
The DNA here is from genome assembly GCA_017992485.1 of Minisyncoccota bacterium. Taxonomy (GTDB): domain Bacteria; phylum Patescibacteriota; class Minisyncoccia; order Phycocordibacterales; family UBA9973; genus JAGOSA01. The sequence goes on along the minus strand of JAGOOL010000027.1, from coordinate 7,204 downwards.
GGTGCTGGTACATCTGCTTCTGCTCTTTTGACAACAATGACAGCTTTCACAGCTACATCAACATCAACAGGCGTTTCAGCTGCCGGTACAGAATCTGACCCAGCAGGCAACGCTATTGCAGCATTTGCTTCTATCCCAGTTGTCACACAAAAGGCTCTTGCAAACAACATTCTTTCGAATGGAACAAAGCCTCTCTTGAAATTCCAGGTTGACGCTATGGGTGGTGCAATCGGTTGGAACGAAATCACTTTTGACGTAGTCAAAGATGCCGCTACAACTGTCGGTACTAACGCTACTACTGGTATCACTCTTTGGGATGTTACTAACGGCGGAAACACTTCTGTCGCAGGTACATTCACAAACGCTGCTACTGTGTACGGTGCTGGTAACGGTGCTATCAAGTTTGTTCCTACAGCGGAACAACAGGTTGCAACTTCAAAGGTATACGAACTTCGAGGTATCATTGCTGCTGCGGATGCATCAGGTGACTTTGTCACTGTTACGATTGCAAACGACAGTGCAGCACTTGTTGCTCTCGACACGTACGCGAACATCCTTACAGCTGACTCTGATGCCCCAATCATTTGGTCTGATCTCTCAGCTAGTGGTCACGCGACTACTACTGCAGACTGGACTTCTGACTTCGGTGTCAAGAATCTCCCTGTTACAGACACTTTGAACTTCTAGTCTTGTACTAAAGTTCTTAGTTACAAAAAACCACCCCAAAGGGTGGTTTTTTGTTTGGCTGGTTTTTAGGCTTGTTTTTAAGGTGATTCTATATATAATGGTTTGTATGAAAGCAGTAACAAGAAATACAATAATTAGCCTCGTTGCCGTACTTGCTATCGGCGGGGGAATTTACTATTACAAGACAAATTTGATGCCAGCAGAAACTGTTGCACAAGGTGATTTGCTCGCCCCAGATGGAACTACTGACGAAGCGATAATTGGCGATTCAAGCGTAGATACTTCTGAATCAATAATTGCCCCAACAGCAAATGCAGGCGATTCTATCGACGATCAGAGATTCAATAATGCAATGAAAAACGCTCGAACTGCAGTAGCAAGTAAGGATTATAAAACTGCAATCAAGCAGTATAATCTAGCTCTCAAATATCACAATGCAGACACAGTGTATGCTGGACTCTTTACTGTCTACAGTGCACAAGGTCAGTGGATAGATGCTCGAAATGCACTGGACAAAGCAATCGCACTTGCTCCCCTCAATGCCGATTACTGGAGATGGAAACTTGTGCTTCTCGATGAAAAAACAGATGCATCGTTTGAAGTTTTAGCTTCAGTATACGATGACGCAATCAGACAAGTAACTACTGGATACAAAGTAAATGTGATTACGCAGTTTGCTCGTATTGCCGAAAGTAATGGTCGCATAAATGCCGCAATATCACAGTGGGAACTCGCAATGAAAATTGTTCCTTCAAACAAAGATATGTACCAAGCAGAAATTGACCGCCTCAACAGTCTAAAATAAAACAGTACGACAAAGATAGAAAATATAATTTTCAATAATAAAAATCCTCAGGAAACTGAGGGTTTTTATTTTGTCTGAATGTTTTCTTGAGCGTGCCTTCATGTCGTTTCTGTAGAATTTTTCTAAATACATTTACAACAATAAATATAAAAAACGAAAAAATGAAAACAGAAACAAACCTACATCTGCTTCAGCAAAAAAGCTGGCAGTTTTACAAACGCGCAATCTATCTTGTCGCTACGATTGATATTATTATTCTCATAATTTGCGGGACAAGCTATGTGGCGAACGCACAGTCATGGCAACCACTTCCTGGCGGACCACTAAATGACGACGTCTCTTCGATTACAACTTTCGGTGGCTACACTTGGGTAGGTGGCAATTTTACTACTGCTGGTTCTATTACTGCTCAATATGTTGCAAGGCACGACGGATACTCGTGGATACCGACAGATACGTTGCCAAGTCCGCCACTTGGTTTTTGCACTTTCAATAACGAGCTATACGCGCTTGGTGGTTTCAATATCGACACATGTCGATACGGCATGATGAAATGGACTGGTAGTAGTTGGATGCCGATTGGCAAACTCTCAACATATTTTGGGAATAGCTACATGAAAACTGCAACTGTGTTTAATGGCCAGATGATTATTGGTGGAAGATTTCTGTCTGTTAACGGCGTAAATATTGAATATTTGGCAAAGTGGGACGGAGTAAATTGGTCAGCGTTTCCAGGTTCAGTGTCATGTAGCTGGCAATCACAGCCATCTATAAATGATGTGTACGCATCAGGTGGGTATATATATGTCAGCGGAGTATTTGATCAAGTGTGTGGGCAGGTGGCCTTCTGTTGCGCAAAGTGGAATGGTATGTCGTGGATACCACTGAATATAGGCATTGGTATATATGCGAATAAATGTACTTCATATAATAGTTCTGTATATGTAGCGGGAGGTTTCCCTAGTGCAGGCGGTGCAACTTCGCAGGCCGTCGCACAAAATATTGGGGGAGGCTGGCAATCTGTTGGAAACGGTGCAAAAATTTTTGGGCTAACATCTGCCGCGTACCAAGGAAAACTGTATGTTGCTGGTCAAAAATCATTGGGTTCCGGAGACCAAGTAGGCAATTGCGGTTATTGGAATGGTTCAATTTGGGTTCCTGACAATACGGGTATTTTTGCAGGTGGTTACGAATCAATATCTACTCTCTACACAGATTCATTGTCTGGAATTATGTATGCAGGCGGGGCATTTACTACTTCAAATGGCAATATCGCTAACAACATTGCGTATAAAGGGGAAGTGTCGTTGCCTGTTGAACTTACGCTGTTTACCTGTGAAGTAGAAAAAACTCCAGAGCAGAATGTTAAAATTAAATGGGAAACAGCAACAGAAACAAATGCAGATTATTTTGATTTGTCAGTATCTCTTGATGCGCTGTCTTGGAATACTATTGGTAATATTCCTGCATATGGTAATAGTACGCAACTTCGTGAATATTCATATGTTTACAATGTAAGCAATGAACTAGCTCAGCACGAAACGATTATTTATTTCAAATTAGAGCAACATGATTGGGATGGTGTGCTTGCAGGTGTGTGGTACGAAGCAGTTTCCATTCCCACGAAGAAACAGATTACCTACAATAGTTTTTCGCATGTACTGTCATGCGAAATGTGCTCGGAAAATATTTCCATTTTCCGTAGTAGTGGTGAGCTTGTAGAAAACATACGTGCGCCCATCTGCCTAGATTCGTATGCAAGTGGAGTGTACATTGCGCGTGAAGTATCAAAAAATAGTGAAAGCAACAAAGCAAATTTCTTACGATTTATTGTGCCATAGTATTAAAAACCACAAAAGTAAAAACACCAAACTCCGACACTTGTCGGAGTTTTTTAATACTTTAAATTATTGCAATTTTGTGGTATAATTAAATTACTAAAGAATTATTAATCTAAATTAAAACCATGGAACACAAAAACAAAAATATGATCGTGCTAGTGATCGTTATTATTCTCCTTGTTGTCGGCGCTATTTTTATCTTTGCTAAAAAAGATGATGCACCAGCTCCAGCTGATACTTCTGGCGAAGTTATTGCTCCAGAAGGAACAGAAGATACAACAGAAGGAAGCCTAAACGTTTCAGCTACAGCAACACTCAAATACGCAGACGCACTAAAACTATATAGTGAGAAACGTATTCAGCTCGACAAAGTATGTCAGGCACATCCAAACAATGTGACATACAAAAATGGTACAAGTATCATGATCGACAATCGTTCTCCTCAGTCAGCAAAAGTACATCTCTCTTCAGTGTTTACTATCAAGCCTTACGGATTCAAAATCGTGAAGCTCTCTGCAACAAAGCTCCCAGCAACAATCCTTGTTGATTGCGGAACATCACAGAATGTTGCGACTATCTTAGTACAAAAGTAAACAAAAATAGCTTTTATTGTCTTATAAACAAAAGACCACTTTTAAACAAGTGGTTTTGTGTTGCATGGTATACTTTTGCTATGGTATCTGAATCGTTCCTTAAACGAGTACTCATGTTCATCGGATTTATACTTTCCGGTCTCATTACTCTCATTTTTATCTCTACACCAGAATCACTCCAGGTCCCCGTGCCAGACAGTGTTCCGAGTATCACAACAAAATCATCACTCAACCGTGAGCTCGAAGAAGCCAAACAATATTTCGGTTCGTCTATCAAAGCTCAGATACCAGGAGCCTCACTTGCCTCTGTTGTTTCTTGGTCGCCGAATAGTAAATATATTTTAGCAAACGTGCGATTTATCGATCCGAGCGGACCTCGTGTAAAACCGTTCGTGCTTGATATTACTCGAAAACAGTATGTTGAAGTACCAAGTGCTACATTACTTGATACTGTCAGTTGGTCCGGAAATAAAATTGCGTATGCAACCGAAACCGGTTTTGGTTATTTTGATATTGTGACTAATCAATCAAAGGTACTGACAACTGCCGGCGAAACGCAACCGATCATTTCAAGCGACGGATCATATATTGCGTACAACAATAATGGTCTCGCAGTATATAGTGTCAAGACTAATAAGGTTACTCAACTTTCGCAAAATAAAAATGACGTACCATTACTTTGGAAAGCAGACGATAAGACACTTATTATCTCTACAGGAGAAAATAAAAAACCGACACTTGCTGAGTTTCATATTGGCACACGAGCACAAGTTGCCCTCACCCAACTTCCCGAGTCGCTAGCGCAGGCTGTTTGGGTTTCAAAAGATGAGCTTGTCCTCCTGACGCTAAGTGTTGGTGATTCATATTTTGATTATGCCTATGATTTTAGTGATGCAGCACTTACGTTGCTTGCAGAAACAACTGAAGGCACGGCATTCGTAGCCCATCGTGATCGTGAGATTGGTATTGTGAAAGGAAGTAGAATTACGACCTACGATAATCATGTAGAGAAAAAAACCGAAGTTAAGCGTACTGAAAAGAATCGGATTGCTCATTTTTCTCTTTTGCCATCACCACTCGCTATGTTTGTCCGTGAACAGGATGGCGGGTACGAAGTTGCTGCGTTCAATCTACAAACCTCGATTGAAACTGTTGTTGATACGATTTGGTTGCCATATACAATTGTGTCGCCAAACGGCCGAACCGCAGTTACTGTTAGCGAAGGTAGCGATGCTGTACAGTTTGTCGAATTGCCAAATGCGTAAATAATTAATGTATGTATAAACGTCACTTTTTCCGATTTTCAATAGCACTCACGCTGTTTTTCGGCGTTGGTATTATTTTACTGTTTGTCATCAATGCTCACGACAATGCCAAATATGGAGAATCTATGACTGTAACTGAGCGGATCAGTGACCTGGTTCGATAATTGACGAAAATCTATTTTAGGGTAATATAGCTGCATAGGCCAAAGACAGTAGGCATCGTAAGAGGCAGCAATGCTTCAAGGGGGAAACCCATACGAAGAGGCCCTACCGAGGACTCTCATAAGACTACCCGCGAAAGCGAGCACTCTTTATCTGAAACGACTCATGTCGGCCTTTAACAAAATGGCCGGTTTTTTATTTGGGGTGCAGCAATGCGAAAACCACCAAATTCCGGCGGTCGAAAACAGTAAACGAAACATTATTATGGCTCTTACTAAAGCAAAGAAATCACAACTCTTGGAAGATGCATCAAGCATTACGAAAGGCGCAAGGACTATCGTCTTTGTGAAATTCGATAAGCTTACTGTCGCAGATAACATTACTCTCCGCCGCGGTCTCCGCGCAGAAGGTTCTAACTATCGCGTCATCAAAAAGACTCTTCTCAAGAAGGCACTCAATGATGGTGGCTACCAAGGTGAAATGCCGGATATGCCAGGCGAAATTGCGATTGCGTGGAGTGATGATCTTTTGGCTCCGGCTCGTGCAGTCTTTGAATTCTCAAAGACACACAAGACTAAAGCTGAGATCGTCGGTGGTGTATTCGATGGAGTGTTCAAGTCTCAAGCAGACATGCTCTCAATCGCAACAATCCCACCTCGCGAAACGCTCATTGCGCAGTTCGTCAACCTCATCAATTCACCAATTCAGCGCTTTGCAGTTGTTGTCTCGGAAATTGCCAAGACAAAAACAGCATAACGAAGTTACCTGAATTACTTATTAATTTTTATTTAAAATATTATGGAAGAAACAAAATCAGTAGAAATTCCAGCAAAGTTCAAGGACCTTGTTGAGAAGATCGACACTATGACAGTTATCGACCTTCACGAACTCGTGAAGACATTGGAAGAAAAATTCGGCGTTTCTGCAGCAGCAGTTGCCGCAGCTCCAGCAGCTGGCGCAGGTGCAGCAGCTGAAGAAAAGGACAGCTTTACAGTTGTTCTCGCATCAGCTGGTGAGCAGAAGATCGCAGTCATGAAGGTAGTTAAGGAAGTCCTCGGCCTTGGTCTCAAGGAAGCGAAGGATCTCGTTGACGGTGCACCAGCAACCCTCAAGGACGGCGTCAAGAAAGCAGATGCTGAAGACCTCAAAAAGAAAATCGAAGAAGCAGGTGGTAAGGTTGAACTTAAGTAAATCCTATTCGCGTTTCCACAGAAATTCACAAAAACCCCTTATGAAAATAAGGGGTTTTTTGTTTTCCACCGATTATCAGTATTCTTTATTATTTTTTGAGTTTTGCTTAATGTGCCACTGATACAATGTGACCATGCTATCAAATAGTGATATCAATCGAATAATTACTGCGTGCGACGCGCGGTTTGTTACTAAGGAAGAATTTCAAGAATTTAAAGACGAAATGCGTGCAAATTTTGCAGCAATTATTTCGATCTTGGATGGCATGTCAAAACAGATCGCCGAAATGAAGCAAGAAATAACAATGATAAAAGTTCAGCTCGCTCGCCACGAGCGTTGGCACCACCAGATTGCCGAACACTTAGATATAAAACTCGAGTATTAAACTCTGGACATTTTTGTCATTTTCTCGTGCTTTCTTCATTCTTTTGCCCTACACGTAGCAAGAGAGTATACTAAGCTCCATGAAAGAACTCGCTAAAATTTTCGGATCGGAAGCACGGGTTAAAATCCTTCGACTTTTTCTTTTAAACGCAGATGAACCGGTAGATAGTGAAGATATAGGCAAGCGTCTCCGTATTGCTCGAACAAAAGCGGCAAATGAATGCAAACAGCTCGCCAGTGTTGAATTCCTCAAGAAGCGCTCGTTTTATAAAGAAG
>JAGOOL010000026.1 GCA_017992485.1 Minisyncoccota bacterium | reverse complement strand
TAATCAGCCTCAGGTGTATCATCCACAAATATGTACATTTCGAGGTAGATTGATTTCTCAGCTTTTTCAATAGCCTTGCGCAACCCTTCCCAGGCAGTTTGTGATGTCGTGTAGAAGAGGTACTTCATGTCTCCCTATAGTAACATGTTGCCTGTTTCCTCGTGTATGGTATATTCCATTATAGTTTTTATCCTTTACGCAGCGTTAGTGCTACTCGTTTTTTGGGTCGCGAAACTGGCAGGGGCGGTAAAAGCATTTTATAAATAGTCTGCTCGAGGGATTTTTCCCGACAGCACTAATACATGAGTGTAAAATTGTACATCGGTGGCTTGCCTTACCGCACCACTGAAGATGCGTTTCGCGACGCTTTCGCTGGCGCAGGTGAAGTCACTTCAGCTCGCATTATCACAGACAAGATGACTGGCCGCTCACGCGGATTTGGTTTCATCGAGATGGCGGATCAGGCAGGTGCCGACGCTGCTATCGCAATGTGGGATGGCAAGGAGTTTGAAGGCCGTAAGCTTATGGTCAACGTGGCTCGCCCAATGGAAGAACGCCCAAAGCGTGAATTCCAGCAGAGCTACTAATACTGCTACAAAAGATCTCCCGAAAGGGAGATTTTTTGTTGGGCGATTTTTAAATACCGTTTTGCAATTTTCCGCCACATACGTACACTTACACTATGCAATTTATGATTCTGCTCCACGGCGTCCTGATTGGCGCACTCATTTCTATTCCGACCGGCCCGGTTGGTTTTCTCTGCGTGCGTCGTGCTCTACTGTATCCGTACAAACAGTCTTTTAGTTCGGCCTTTGGTTCAATTACCGCTGATCTCATTTTCGGCTTCATCGGTATTTTTAGTTTGACCACTATTGCCGATTTCTATCTGCGGGAACAAACACCAATTCGGACGATTGGCGCACTTATTTTGCTGTACGTTGGTATCAAAACTTTTTTTAATTTCAAGACACCGAGTATTCCGGGATTCAAAGAGAATCAACACTTCGGCAACTTTACATCAACTTTTGTTTTAACGATGACAAATCCGATCCAGATTATTACGCTGCCTCTTATTTTTGCAGCAGTTGGTACCGGTATTCGTGGCGAGAATTATAGCGACATGCTTTTCTTTATGATTGGACTCGCGATCGGCGCGGCATTTCTCTGGGTAATGCTCATCGGTATTTCGTCTGTGCTCAAAAAGAAAATCCAGGAGAAACATTTTAAATACATCAACTACATTGCAGGCTCGCTCATTACGGCGACCGGTTTGTATATTTTGATTAAGCTTGTATTGAGTTAGCGTGGTAAAATACATATATGGATAAAGAAGACCTCAAGAAAAAATTAAGCGAGGAGGAATTTCATATTACCCAAGAAAAGGGAACCGAGCGGCCATTTCATAATATCTACTGGGATAAGAAAGACGATGGGCTCTATACGTGCAAAGTCTGCGGCGCCAAGCTTTTTCTTTCATCTCGCAAATACGACTCGGGCACAGGTTGGCCAAGTTTCGATGATGCTATCACTGGCGCGGTAAAATACCACGAAGATATAGACCGCGGTATGTCTCGAGTGGAAGTTGTCTGCACAAATTGTGGCGCGCACCTCGGTCATGTTTTCGAGGACGGACCATCAGATACGACCGGCAAGCGATTTTGCATGAACTCCGCCTCTCTTTCATTTGAGAAACAGGAGTAGTATACTTCCTAGTAATTATTAATTAGAACTCAGTATATATATGGATGGAGAAACAACACAAGACGCGGCAGTAGTAGAAGATTGCAAATGTGGTTGCAAAGACGGTGTTTGCATGTGTGCAGATTGCACAAATGCAGCCTGTGATTGCGCAGACTGCAAAGTTAAAAACGAAACAGCCGCATAATATTTTATGGAAATTATGATTAACTGGTGGGCAGTTATCGTATCTGCTGTCGTTTCAATAGTTATTGGTAGTCTCTGGTTCGGTCCAATTTTTGGAAAGAAGTGGATGGAGGTTATGGGTGTGGACAAGGCAACAGAAGCAGAGAAAAAGGAGATGATGAATAATGCCGTCATACTGTATGTCCTTCAGTTCGTACTTTCAATAGTCACTATCTATGTACTTGCGCACTACATTGTAGGTTGGCAGCCACAGCCTGGTGCTTGGGGCGGTATCACCAATGCGCTTTGGATCTGGCTCGGCTTTATTATGCCGACTCTGGCGGGCAATGCCATGTGGAGCGGCAAGACCAAAAGACTCGCTCGGAATATGTTTTTGATTAATGCTGGATACAACTTTGTACTCTACATCGTGTTTGGTGCAATCCTGGGTGGTTGGATGTAATGCTCTCTACATCAGAAATAAAAATGCCTTACTACAATTTGTAGTAAGGCATTTATTCTTTCTAAAATACGATTCTGTTAGGCTTGTTCAAATGTTTTGTTTTCGACAAAAATTAATTTGTGGTTTTTGTCGACAGCTTTGTCGCAAGCAGCAAATGTTTTCTCCCAGTACGCAATGTACATAGTTGTTTCATTGCTTTCGGGTTTTTTTACACCTGTTTCGTTCCACAGCTGTGAGTGGAACATTTTTGCCATATCATTAGGGGTCATATTGGCCTCCCTCATAGCAAGTAGTAATTTCTTGCTAGGGACGGCAGCATGTCCGGTAATAATTTTATTCAGTTCTTCTGAAATGAGTTTTTTCAACTCTTTTGTTTCGCCCTTATGGTCAAGGATATTTTTCATCGCTTTAAACCATTCTTGGGTTCGTTGGAGGGCAATTACTCTACTCATAGTTTTTAGGTTTTTAGTAGTTATTTAATTGTTTAAAGATTGGATCTCATTATATATAATTATTTGCCTTTGTCAAACAGTGGCAAAGAGCGATATACTAGTTCCTATGAATGAAGCATTTGAAAAGGCCTACACAACTCTCAATAAAGCCCAAAAAAGGGCTGTTGACGCTATAGACGGCCCTGTAATGGTGGTCGCTGGTCCAGGCACGGGCAAGACCCAGATTTTGGCGCTCCGCATCGCGAATATCCTCAAGAAAACCGACACTCAAGCCGATGGCGTTCTATGCCTCACATTCACTCGTTCGGGGGTAAGTGCGATGCGTCGTCGCTTACGATCGTACATTGGTCCGGATGCAGGCAAGGTTGAGATTGCAACATTCCACTCATTTGGTGCGAAGGTTATCGAAGAATTCTATTCTGTCATCGGCTTGCATCGTGCTCCGTCAACAATGGAAGATGCTGACACTATTTCGCTTTTCGACAGTATTTTGAATGGCCACGAATGGGAATACCTTCGTCCTCGCGGCAATGTCTCGATGAACTATCGCGATTTGAAGTCGCTTATTTCTCTCCTCAAACGCGAACGCATGAGTGCGGAAGATTTTGCAGCAGAAATTGAAAAAGAAATTGAAGCTTTGCGTGATGATCCGAAAAGTATTTCGTCTATGGGTAAAACGAAAGGCCAGCTGAAAAAAGAAATTACCAGCAAGATTGAAGCGCTAGAGCGAACGAAAGAAGTTGCTGCATTTTTTGCATTGTACGAAACAGCTAAGCGCGAAAAAGACATGATGGATTACGATGATATCCTTTCGTACTTGGCGGCTATTGTGCGTGATTCAGAAGAAGCCCGCGCTCAGCTGCGCGAGCGCTTTCTCTACGTCCTTGTTGATGAGCACCAAGATTCTTCTGGTGTACAAAATGAATTTCTGAAAATAGTGTGGGGGAATGAGAGTGGCGACGAAGGGCTTGAATCGCCAAACATTTTTGTTGTTGGAGATGATCGCCAATTGATCTACGGTTTCGGCGGCGCTTCACTTTCCCATTTTGAAGAATTCAAAAATCATTTCGTCGGCACGCAGGTTATCACGCTCACAGAAAACTATCGCTCAACGCAGACGATTTTGGATACGGCAGACAGTTTGCTATCGAGCTCTTTGGCAGAAGGGAAGTTGGTTTCGCAAAATGATATTGCACATCCGATTCGTTTGATTGAAGCGAATTATCCGCGCGATGAAATCATTAGTGCCGGGTTGTTTTTCAAAGAGAGAATTTCTGACGGGATTTCTCCAAACGATTGCGCTTTGCTTGTTCCGAAAAATGCGCAGGTGCGAAGTGCGGTCGCTATTTTGCGCGACATGGGATTGCCGGCGTCTTCAGTACAGTCTCTCCGCCTTTTTGATACAGCCGAAGCTGATTCCTTTATGACTATTTTAAGGATTCTTAATGACCCATATGATTCAATAAGCTTGGCGGAATTGGTGCTCGATCCGATTTCGAGTATTCCGCCGCTCGACGCTCATTACTTTATGCACGCAGTCGATGCCAGAAAGCTTTCGGTTGCAATGCTTGCGAACAATGAAAACCATATCGCAGCATTCGGCAAAAAGTTGGAAAAGGTCATCAATGACTCTGTCGGCAAGAGTGTATATTCATTGATCCAAGAAGTCGGCAATACATTTTTCCTAGACAACGATTCTGTTGTGTCTGGTGAACATAGCGAAACACATCTCGATCACGACACATATATTAAGCGCATCGAAATTATCCGCTCAATGCTTCACTTGTCGTTGACGTTGCATGAGCGCAATGCAAAAGGGACGCTCAAAGATTTTATCGACTACATTGCTCGCCTCAAAGAGTATGGTGAAAATGTTCCTCTTGCAGTCTTCGGCACAAATGATGGCATCCAAGTCATGACGCTCCACACCTCGAAGGGTCTCGAATTCAATTCTGTCTGGATTGCGCATATGAACGAGCGCTCGCTCATGGGGAGCAAGAACGCAGGCTTTACGTTGCCCGAAGCGCTCAAAACGCACGTTGCAAAAAAAGACGAAGAAGTCGCCAAGCGCGAACTCTATGTTGCTATTACTCGCGCCAAAGAACATTGCGCGCTTTCGTATTCGAAAATGTCGCACAAAGGAAGTGAAGAATTACTCGCTGCTATTATTCAGGCGATGTCAGACGACACGTTTGAAAAAGTAACGAGCGAAGAAAATGAAAAAAGTATTATGGCGGCAGATCCGCTGCTTTTTGTTTCGTCCGACAAGGCTGCTCTTGCTGCCCATTCGCCGCTTTCACTCGCCGACCTCCGAAAGCTTGTCGCTGAAGAGTACTCAGACAAAAAAGTTTCTGTTACGTTGCTAACCGCTTTTTATAAGTGTCCATGGGAATGGTATTTCAAAAAATTTCTGAGTGTGCCGGAAGTGCAGCCAGAGGCTCAGATGTTTGGCACTATTGTTCATGGCGCAATCGAGTCAGTTATCAAGCTTGAACATTCTCCGGTAGAGAGCGATATTACCACAGCGATTCAGGAGCAGGTACAAAAATCTCAGCTTATCAACGAGACAACAATTGCTCGTTTTACAAAAGACGCACAAGTGGCAGTTTCGCGTTTTGTTGAAAATGAATTGCCGAATATCTGGGAGAATAGAGAAAGCGAAAAATCGCTTTCGTATCGCGACCCAGCGCTTCCAGATTTACTGATTACCGGCAAAATCGACTTACTCGAAAGCGACACTGGCGAAGACGTCAAAGTGACTGACTTTAAAACCGGCAAAACAAAAACTGCAAAAGAAGTCGAGAAGCTCGATGATGAAGGCCGGATGTCTGACTATATGAGGCAGCTCGCCATGTATTCATATTTGATCAATAACACGCAAAAGGGAATGATGCGCGTAATTTCGTCGCGCCTCTACTTTGTCGAAGAAGAAGCTGCTGCAAAAGCTATGTATACGGCACATATCAACACTGAGCATATTGATCTCCTCGTTCGCGACATGAAAGAATACGATGCATATATGAAAAGTGGCGAATGGACTGAGCGCCCTTGCAACTGGAAAGGGTATGGCGGAAAGGAAACAGAGTGTCCGTACTGTAAGCGCGCGAAGATGTACAAATAAAAAAATACATTTAAAGGTACATAAATAATATATGGTCAAAAAAATCTTAAAACCAATCGGCATGAAAACCTTTAGCGAACGCGTCGTCGAAGCCGCTCTCGCCATTCCAAAAGGCCGCGTCACAACGTATGGCGTAATCGCTCGAGCGTGTGGTGCTGGCCCAATGGCGTCACAAAGTATCACCTCTATTCTTTCTAAAGCTTGGGACGCCGGCGAGAAAAAAATTCCATTCCATCGTATTGTCTACGCTGGCGGAAAAGTTTGGGTCAATGATGAATATCGAGCGAAGCGCATGAAGCTCTACAAAGAGGAGGGAATTGAAGTCGATAGAAAAACCGGGAAGATAAAGAACTTTAACGATATTGTTTTTGAATATAAATAAAAATTAATGTACAAATAAAAAAACCGCCTGTGGGCGGTCAATAATTGTTTACGAAATAGCTTGCATACAACTTTCTCGATACTCGTTTATTCTGTTTTTATCAAACCTTTTTGAAAGTTCTGTCACGACTGGCATAATAAGTCTCTCGGCAAGCTCTCTCGAAATGAATCTCTCAACACGTAGACTGTCTTTGTGTAGTCGAGTACTTTCCTTACCAATATAATAATGGAAAAGTGGAATACATTCATTTTGAGCAATGCTGCCAAGATTCGTGGCAAGATTCAAGCCTTCTACTGTATCGGCTTCATTTGGAATGTTGTAGCCGACACTCAGGCGTAGTCGTGGCTCAAACACCCCAGAGACAGCAGGTAGTCTTTCTGAATGATAAAAACTAATGATATTACCGAGATTAAGCACGGCACCAGGCATAATCTTGCTGAGTGTAAACCATCCGCGATCAATATACTTTTTCTGAGATATTTTTCGCTTGTCGATTTGAAAGACCATTCTATTTTCATCAAGTTGCATGCTGCCGTTTAAGCCGAAATGCTCATAGAGTTTGAGAAATAGCCATGGGCCAGAATGATGGAAGTATTCAAGTCTGCTCATGTGAGCATCTGGTACGAAACCAAGAAAATCCTGACACATTTGTAAGAGGTCGGGGCTGAGTATTATTTTTTTCATTTGTCGATTTTTGCCTACTTAACCATATCGTAGGGGAAAAATCAAACAATGTAGTCATCTGTACTACATCGGCCCATTATCAAGCCAACCCAAATAGATGCCGAGAATGAGGAGGATGATTGCGGCGATAAAGAGCCACTTTTTCTGCTTAGTCATGTTTGTATAATAGCATCTACGAAACTGCCGTCGCCAGCCAGCCGATAACTCCTATTCCGGCAGCGTTCATGATGTACGAAATGATAAAAAAGGCGCGATTGCTCATTTTGGAAATGCCCATCATCGCAATGCCAAGTTCGTCCGGAAAAGGCGAAGCAATAATGAGCGCACCGATGAATGGCACAAAGTAGCGAAAGAGTCTTGTTTTGAAAATAACCGAGAATCTATTCTTTCGCGTAAACGAAAGCAGGTAATCAATGTCTTCAGAAATATGCCCGCGCACGAATTTGAAAATAATAAAGTCGCCAATCATGGCACCAAGCCCGCCGACAAGTGCAAGAGTGCCAAGTGGTGTAGTATGTGCAAAATCTCCCAAAAGTACAATCGACGGGGCGGTCGTAAAAACAGAAGTGAAGAACATACCGGCAACAAAAACGCCAAGCAAGGGGAATAGTGAGAAATAGCCAACGACTTTGTGCGTCAGTCCAGATTCGGCGAACCAAATCGCAAATGAGATGCTGGCGACAAGAAACACCATGTCGACAAAGAATTGCCGCTTTTGTTTTTGGTTCGATGGTGCTGATCGTTTTGGCATAGATTTTGACATAGAATGTTACTGCTATTTTAGCTTATTTCGCGGGATACTGCGCCTTTAAAATCAGCCTTTTCTGTGTATAATGGGGCGTATGGAAGCTACTCAGCCAACCCAAAATCCAAAGGGTCGCGAACATCCACTCATGCACACAGGACTCGAAGCAGTCCGCATTTTAAACGAACTTGGTTTTGAAACCGTCAACGGTCCCGAGCTCGAAAGCGAGTTCTTCAACTTCGATGCGCTCAATGTTCCGAAAGATCATCCGGCGCGCGACATGCAAGATACGTTCCACATTAAAGGCAAACAAGGTTTCGTCATGCGCACGCACAATACGAACACTTCTATTCGCTCAATCACTAAAGCTCGCGAAGAAGGCCGCTTGCCGTGCGCTTTCGTTTCGTTCGGCAAAGTTTTCCGAAACGAAGCAACTGATGCGACTCACGAAACGCAGTTCTATCAGATCGACGGCGTTATGATCGGCAAAGACATTACGCTTGCGCACCTCAAAGGTACACTCGATCACTTCATGAAAAAGTTTTTCGGCGACAGTGCTGAAGTTCGTTTGCGTCCGTCGTTCTTTCCGTTCGTTGAACCAGGTTGCGAAGTCGATGTCAAAGTCGGCGACAAATGGATCGAGGTTCTCGGTGCCGGCATGGTTCATCCGAAAGTGTTGGAAGCTGCTGGTATTGATCCGAAAGAATGGCAAGGCTTCGCTTTCGGCATGGGCGCAGATCGCTTGATGAAAAT
>JAGOOL010000025.1 GCA_017992485.1 Minisyncoccota bacterium | reverse complement strand
GTGAGAAGGGAAGTATCATCGATATGGCTATGCCAATTCACGCTTCAAACGTCATGATTGTCGACAGTAAGTCAGGCAAGCAGTCACGTATCGGCAAGAAAAAGGTCGGAGAGAAATTCGTTCGCGTTTCAAAGAAGAGCGAGCAGGAAATTTAGTCCGCAATTTAAATACACTATATGAGCAAACACCTAACAGTAAAAGAAAAGAACGACGGAGCTTTTGAGGCACTCAAGGGTGACTTGAACCTGAAGAATAAACTCGCAGCTCCAAAGCTCGTGAAGGTTATTATTTCATCTGCAACTGGTACAGCAATGAAGAAGGATCCAAAACGCAACGAGCTCGTCCTCAACCGTCTCTCTAAGATCACAGGACAGAAAGCAAACGTCCGTGGTGCCAAGAAGTCTATTGCTTCGTTTAAGATCCGCACAGGTGACCCTGTGGGCGTCACAGTCACTCTCCGTGGTGCACGCATGTACGGTTTCCTCGAGAAACTCATTAACATCGCTTTCCCTCGTACAAAGGACTTCCGTGGCCTCGAACGCAAGAATCTCGACGCTATTGGCAACCTCACAATCGGCATCAAGGAACACACAATTTTCCCTGAGACTGGTGACGAAGATATCCGCGACGTCTTCGGTATGGCGATCACTATCGTTACTACTGCAAAGGATAAGAAGCAGGGTGAAAAATTCTTCGAATACCTCGGTATGCCATTCAAGAAACCTATCGAAGCCGCTGCAAAGAAGTAATCTCTCACAAATATTCAAAAAAGTCCCATTTCGGGGCTTTTTTGTTGACAGGGGATGCCCACTCTGCTAAGATAGCGGGAGCCTTTTATTTATCTAGGTAATCCGTTTTTCTCCTTTACTTTTCAGTGAGTCCAAAGCTTGTTGAGGAGTAAAGAAAAATAACGCGATATTCCTCGAGCAAAAGGCCACTTAATTATTTATGGCAAAAACATCAGTAATCGTGCGCTCAGAGCGCAAGCCAAAATTCTCTACACGGGCTACAAACCGTTGTTTTCGCTGTGGTCGTAAACACGGCTACATGAGAGATTTCGGTCTTTGCCGCATCTGTTTCCGTGAATACGCTAACGACGGCAAAATCCCAGGTGTACGCAAGTCATCTTGGTAATATAATTTTATGACAGATCCAATCGCAGCAATGATAACAATGATAAAGAACGCATCACACGCAGGTAAAGCTGTTGTGACTGTTCCTCATTCTCAAGTTAAAGAAGCTATCGTCGTTTGTCTCAAGCGCAACGGCTTTGTCGCAAACTTCGAAACGAAGATTCGCGATGAACGACCTTACCTCGACATCACTCTCGCTGCCAAGAACGGTGACCGCATCAACGACGTCACTCGCGTTTCAAAACCATCACGCCGCATGTACAAGGGTGTCAAAGAAATCCGCATGTACAAGAACGGTGCTGGTAGTTTCGTATTTTCAACACCAAAAGGTATTTTGACAGACAAGGAAGCCCGCAAAGAAATGGTCGGTGGCGAAATAATGTTTTCAATTTGGTAATACACATATATGTCACGAGTAGGAAAACAAGAACTCAATATTCCAGCAGGTGTCACAGTCTCTCAGACTAGTGGTGTCATTACTGTTGTCGGTCCAAAGGGAAAACTCACAAAGCCAATGCGTGATGAAATCGTCGTCACTATCGAAGCTGACAAAGTTACTCTCAAGCCACAAAACCTCGACACAAAGTTCATGAACTCACTTTGGGGTACATACGCATCTCACATCAAGAACATGATCAAGGGTGTTACAGAACCATACTCAAAGGTTCTCGTCCTCGAAGGTGTCGGTTTCAAATCAGAAGTCAAAGGCGACAGTCTTGATCTCGCTCTCGGTTTCTCTCATCCTGTTAACGTCGCAATTCCGGAAGGCCTCACTGTTACTGCAGTCAAAAACAACATCACTGTTGTCGGTATCGACAAAGAGCTTGTTGGTCAGTTCACAGCAAAGGTTCGTGCAATGAAGAAACCAGAACCATACAAGGGTAAGGGCTTCCATTACGACAATGAAGTTGTTAGACGTAAGCAGGGCAAGAAAGCCGCATAATCTATATGAATAAGAACCTCAAAGCAGAAAAAAGAATGAGATTGAAGGGTAAGATCCGCGCCAAGGTTTCAGGTACGGCGGAACTTCCACGTCTTTCAGTTTTCCGTTCAAACAAATTCATCTACGGACAGCTTATCGATGACAACAAGAGTGTTACCATTCTTTCAGTAAGTGATATCAAGGGCAAAGCAAAAGGTACGAAAGTAGATTCTGCAAAAGCTATGGGTCTTGCTATTGCAAAGAGTGCAATCGAAAAGGGTATCAAGAAAGTCGTCTTCGATCGAAACGGCTTTAAGTACACTGGTCGCGTTAAGCAGTTTGCTGACGCAGCACGTGAAGGCGGATTAATTTTTTAATATATATGGCTGAACCAATAACAAAACCAAATACAACAAGCTCACCAAGTACAACACCACGAAGCGGAGCACCACGCTCATCTGCGCCAGCTGGCGGTTTTCGTGCAAGCACTCCAGGGTACCGCGGTGGTAGTTCATCACGCACAGGTAGTCAGGGAAGTGGTCCTCGCCGTGGTGGTCCACGCCGCGAATTTAGTGAGCGCCCAAAGCCAGAATTTGATCAGAAGATCATCTCTATCCGCCGCGTTACTCGTGTCGTCGCAGGTGGTCGCCGTTTCTCACTCTCAGTTGCTATGGCAATCGGTGACAAGAAAGGCAACATCGGTCTCGGTACTGGTAAAGCTATCGATACATCTCTCGCAATCAACAAAGCAGTTCGATCAGCTCGCAAGAACATGATCACGCTCAAGCTTACAAAAGACGGTTCGATCCCTTACGATGTTTCTGCAAAATTCGGTAGCTCAAAGGTTATGATCATGCCAAACCGCACAAAGGGTCTCGTTGCCGGTGCTGCTGCTCGTGAACTTCTCGTTCTCGGTGGCGTCAAGAATGTCACTTCAAAAGTCCTTTCGAAGTCAAAGAACAAACTTAACAATGCTCGCGCAGCTTTTGCCGCACTTTCAAAAATTGCTACACGCAAAGTTGAAAAAGCGGGTGCTCGTGATGAAATATTCTCATAATAAATTATATGCAGCTACACAACATCACCCCAACAACTAAAAACAAAAAGCGCATGACAGTCGGTCGTGGCGGTAAGCGAGGTAAGACTTCTGGTAAAGGTACTAAAGGTCAGAAATCCCGTGCAGGACGCAAACTTCGCCCAGAACTTCGCGATATCATCAAGAAGCTTCCAAAGCAGCGCGGTCGCGGCAAGAACATCAACCAGGCATTCCAACAGAAGCCAGTTGTTATTAACCTCGGTACAATCGATCTCGCTTTTGAAAAAGGCGCATCAATCACACCAGCAACACTCGTCGCTTCAGGTATCATCCGCATCAAGAAGGGTATTAAACCTATGGTCAAAATCTTGGCTACAGGTGAACTCACAAAAGCTTTCGAATTTTCAGGTGTAGCATTTTCAGCATCAGCAAAGGAAAAGATCGAAAAGGCTGGCGGCAAAATCAGTTAGTTCCAAAATCTGTTTTAGGGGCTAGGCTAGTATTGCCCGTCGGTTCAGTCTATAATCAAAACCATGGCAAATATCACTCACAAACTTAAACTACTCGTTACAGATAAAACCCTCCGAAATCGCATTCTTTTTGTGCTCGGTGCTTTTGTTGTTATTCGACTTCTTTCAGCTATTCCTATTCCTGGCGTTGATGCAAATCAACTCGCGTCTTTCCTCGCTAACAACCAATTCTTCGGACTTCTTAACGTTTTCTCTGGTGGTGGTCTCTCAACACTCTCAATCGTGATGCTCGGTGTTGGCCCATATATTACCGCTTCGATTATTATGCAGCTTTTGACACTCATGGTTCCTTCACTCAAAGAAATGAACCAAGAGGGTGGTGAAGCAGGTCGCAAGAAGTTTGCACAGTACACACGCCTTCTCGCTATTCCACTTGCCCTCGTTCAGGGCTTCAGCTTGCTTGCTGTTCTCTCAAACCAGGGTGTTATCGTTGATGTTTCACTTTATGTAAAACTTGTTAACCTCCTCATTATTACTGCGGGCTCAATGCTCATGGTCTGGATTGGTGAGCTCATTTCAGAGTTTGGTATTGGTAACGGTATTTCACTCATTATCTTTGCTGGTATCGTTGCAGCTTTCCCAGGTAGTGTTAGTCAATTCCTCTTTACGTACAATGCAGCAGAACTCCCGATGTACATCCTCTTCCTCTTTATTGGCCTCTTGGTTATAGCGGGAGTCGTTATGGTTACCGAAGCAGAACGTCCAATTGGCGTAACCTATGCTCGTCAGGTTCGAGGTATGTCGACATCAAGCGGTGTCACAACGTACATTCCACTTCGCCTCAACATGGCAGGTGTTATTCCAATTATCTTCGCACTTTCTATCCTTCTTTTGCCGCAGATCTTTAGCAATGTCTTCGCAGCATCATCACATGCTTGGCTTGCTTCGATTGCCGGAACACTTGCCAAGTTCACTGACACAACGCTTCTCTATGGTGTCGTATACTTCGTCCTTGTCTTTGCTTTTACATACCTCTACACATCGATTACCTTCGATCCAAAGCAAATGTCAGATAACCTCCAGAAGAATGGTGCGTTCGTACCAGGTATCCGCCCAGGTGATTCGACAAATGCGTACATCTCAAACATTGTTAGCCGTATTACGCTCGTCGGTGGACTTTTCCTCGGTATTATCGCAGTCTTGCCGCTCATTGTTCGAAACCTTTCAGGTATCACAACAATCGCACTCGGCGGTACAGCACTCCTCATCGTTGTCTCTGTTGTTATCGATCTCATGAAAAAAATCGACGCACAAACATCGATGCGAGAATATTAGTAAAAGAACGGACTTCGGTCCGTTTTTTTATTCGTCATTTATTTGCTATAGTCATTCAATGAATCCTCAAACTATTATCCTCATGGGACGCTCGGGCTGCGGCAAGGGAACACAGGCAAGGCTTGTCCAAGATTACCTCAAAAAAACCGACCCAAATCGCGAGGTTTTTTATCTCGAAACAGGTCAGCAATTCCGTGATTTCATTTCTCAAGATACCTACACGAGCAACCTCTCTAAAAAAATAATGGATAGCGGTGAGCTTCAGCCGGCGTTTCTGGCAATCCATATTTGGTCACATGTCTTTATCGAGCAGATGAAGGGCAATGAAAACATGGTACTCGACGGTACTCCTCGAACGCTGTCAGAAATCGAAGCTCTTGATACTGCTTTCAAATTCTATAATCGCGAAACACCGACTGTTTTTGTCATTACTGTCTCAAAAGAGTGGTCAAAGACAAGACTGCTTGAAAGGGGTAGAATAGACGATAGTAGGGCTGGCGATATGGAAAAGCGCCTCGAGTGGTTCGACACAGATGTTGTACCAGCAATTCGCCACATGGAAGAAGCTAAAATGTACAAGGTTGTTACGATCAATGGTGAGCAACCGATAGAGCAAGTTCACGCAGATATTATTGCCGTACTTGGAACAAAATAAGTCTTCCGAATCATTATTCCACTAACAATCAAACATATATGGCAAGAATCAAAAATGAAAAGGAAATAAAGATCTTGAAAGCCGGCGGCAAGCGCTTGGCTGAGATTTTGGCGAAAGTTGCCAAGGCTGTTAAGGCTGGTGTCACGACAGAAGAATTGAATCAACTCGCGATCAAACTTATCGACAAAAAAGGTGACACACCGTCATTCCTCCACTACACACCAGAAGGTATTCGTACGCCGTATCCAGCAGCACTCTGCGTTTCAATCAATGAAGAAGTTGTGCACGGTATTCCAAGCAACCGCGTCATCAAAGATGGTGATGTCGTTTCTGTTGATCTTGGACTCAAACACAAAGGTATGTTTACTGATCACGCTCTCACTGTTGCTGTTGGTAAGCCAAGTAAAGAAGTAAAAAATCTTATCGTTGGTACACAAAAGGCAATTGCGGCCGGTATCAAAGCGGCAAAACCAAAAGCGACAACTGGTGATGTTGGCGCTGCCATTGAAAAAGTGCTCAAGGCTCACGGCCTCGGTGTTGTTAAAGTTCTCTCAGGTCACGGTGTTGGACATGAAGTCCACGAAGAGCCGTACGTTCCTAACTACGGCAATCCAGGTACAGGACAATCTCTTGCACCTGGCATGGTGATCGCAATCGAACCAATGGCCACACTCGGCTCCGGTCGCGTTCGAGTACTTGCAGATGAATACACATACATCGCCAGTGATCAAAAACTCGCTGCACATTTTGAGCACACTGTCCTCATTACTGAAAAGGGAAGTGAAATACTCACCCAATAGTTTTTTGTATTATTCAATTACTATGAAATTTGAAGGCCCATCATTTATGAATACAAACGAAACGAATACAAACGAGCAAGAAGTACTCAGTGTTGAAAAAGAAGTAAAAACGACTGAAAGAGAACTGGCTGACGCTTCAATCGATCGTCTCGAGCTTGACAGCACAATGCCGACAGGTGAGCGTGCCAAAGAGGTCATTGGTAATTTCCGAGAAGGTATTGCTCGTATCCAGGATCCGATTGCTCGATTCAATGCGTACTTGCAGCTCGCTATGTATGCCAAAAAAGTTGGCGAAAAAGAAATGCGCCAAGAAATCCTTGACCTCGCTCATGCAGCTGAAAAAGAATATTCAGATAATGTCACTCCGGACGGACAAGAAAGTCTTGAATACATCAAAACAATTATGAACGATTACTTGGCCGGCAAAGAAATGACATCAAGAATGCCAGGAAAAGTTATCGAAATGAATCCTCACGTTGATCAAACACAGCGCGATACACAAAATTCAGAAGAAAAAGCGGCATAAAGCCGTTTTTTCTTGTATACTAACGGGAGCATGCAAAATAACGAGTCCTTTCCCGGTTTCAAAACTCCAGAAGAAGAAGTAGAGTTCCTTCGTTCGTATATCAAAGAACGCGAAGGTGCTTTGCCGCAAGCAGAAAAAAGTCCGACGTCTCTCGCTGAGACAACAAAGGCTGTTGTTCAAGAGTATGCTGCGACGCCAACTGAAGAAGTCTTGGCACCTTCGGCTGTTGTTCCGACACATGAATCCGACGCAATCGTACTTCGCCTCGTTCCGGAAACGCACGACAAAAAGATTGAAGAACTTTTCGGCATGCTTCTCCATAACGGACTTAAAAACACACTCAGCGTTGTCGAGAAAATGAACGATCCACACATCGATGACGACTTCCATCGTTTCCTCATTCAGTACCTCCAAAACGGCACTCTCCCTGACCTCAAAGAGGGAAGCCCAATCGATAAAGCGCTCCATATGAAGCTTTTTGAGATCGCTTTGCCTGAACCAGGCCCGGATGAGAAAAAGACCTACAAAGAGCTTATTGCGAGCATGGAGCAGCTCTACGCCGGTCTCCAGGCGATTGCTGACGGTCGCGACAACAAAGGCCGCGATTACTTTACCCTCGAGCTTGCCGAGCAAAACAGCAACAGTCATGTCGTTTTTTACGCATCTGTTCCGGCTTCAAAAACTGACCTTTTCGAAAAGCAGGTGTTGGCGAGTTTGCCAAAAGCACGAATCAGTGAGAAACCGGACGACTACAATATTTTTACCGAAGGTGGCGTACACCTTGGTGCAATCGCAGAACTTTCTGGGCATGAAGCTTTTCCAATCCGTACGTACGACAAACTTGAAAATGATCCGATGCATGCGCTCTTGTCGGTTTTTTCTAAACTCAAAGATCACGGCGAAGGCGCGTCGATCCAATTCGTCATTGCTCCTGCCGGCGAGAAGTACATCAAAGATTTTACCTATGCGCTCAGTGAGGTTCGCAAGGGTGTGAAGCTTGAGAAGAAAGGCAAGATGTTCGACGGCTTCGACAAAATGTTCATGAAAGTTGGCAAGGAATTTGTCACCGGCAAGGTTGAAAAACCTGAAGAAAAAAAGATCGATGATAAAGCAATCGAATTCATCGGTGAAAAAATTCGCCACACTGTCTACTCTGCAAACATCCGCATCGCGGCTTCGTCTGCAGATCGCAATCGCACAAAACAAATTCTCAACGAAATAGAATCTGCTTTCAATCAATTCACTGAACCGCTTTCAAACAGCATTGTTTTTAAAGAAGTGTCCGATAGTCACCTCAAAGAATTTTTCCACGATTTTTCATACAGATTATTTAGCGACAGAGATGTCATGCCGCTTAACTTGCGCGAGCTCACGAGTATGTTCCACTTCCCATGGGGAATTGGTAGTGCTCCACAGCTCAAGTCAGCAAGTGCTGTTGAAGCTCCGGCTCCGCACGAAATGACAGGCAATTTGCCTGGCGCAAACACAGGTGCACTCATTGGCGTCAACCGCTACCGTGGTGCTGAAACTCCGATTCATTTCAGTCCCGAAGATCGCCTTCGTCACTTCTATGTGATCGGTCAAACAGGTACCGGT
>JAGOOL010000060.1 GCA_017992485.1 Minisyncoccota bacterium | reverse complement strand
GAGTTCGTTACTTCTTTGCCTTAGTAGCTTTTGTAGCCTTTGTTGCTGCACCTGCTGCTGCACGCTTCTTGAAGCGATCAACGCGACCGGCTGTGTCGAGAACCTTTTCATTACCCGAGAAGAAAGGGTGGCAGTTACTGCAGATTTCTACACGAAAAGACTCCACTGTTGAGCCGAGAGTATAGCTTGCGCCGCAGACACAATCTGCCTTGGCGTTAGCGAAATATGTTGGGTGGATATCTTTTTTCATATGGGACTATTCTACATGATTTCTGCAATTATGCAAGCTGCAAAAACCGTTATTTTATAAGGCTTTTATCGACGAGAAACACCGTATGCGTTCAAGTAATCAATATCGGCTTGGATATTGGCTTTGAGGTTCATCACGCTTCGGCCGTATGAGCAAGTTGAGCCGCCAGTACCGTAGTACTTACATGCCGCGCGAATTTGGTTTGCTGAACTAGTTCCGGCACCACCAAGGTCTGTAAGGTAAATAGATGAAGCCATAATCGCATCTTCGGCATCCCATGGGTTTGCAGCAGAAACGCCCCGGGCTGCAGCAACACGCTTTGCGATTGATTGCCATGTAGAAGCAATGAATTGAGCAGGTCCCATAGCACCGCCGTAGCCGGCAACACCAGCAATAGGACAAGAAACTGCGGTTTTATACGGGTCGGCACCAAGCGCACCTGTAATAGCCAAGAATGGTTGGACATCGCGGCTTGGCTTCATGACGTTTGGATATGTTTTACCTGAATTGACGTTGACCCCGGCACCTGTTGTCGCATTGCTGAGGTAACATTTACCAACGTTTGAACCGAGGTTACTTTCTTGTGTCAAAATAGCGAGGACAAATGATGGTTCAATGCCGGTTTTACCAGCTGCCTCTTGTGCGTATGTGAGAGCTGCGTCGAAACGAATAGCCGCAGTACCACCAGCAAATTTGAAGAGTCGAGCCTTAATCTTGTTAACCTCGGCTGTTCTATCGGCAATAACCGTCGTGATTGTTTTCTCCTTACTTTTACTTGCGCTGAGGAGTGATTGTTTTTCCTTTTCACTTTTCTCAATCGACTTTTTGACACTTTCAAGTTCGTATTTCACATCAACTTCTTGGTCGTGCTTTTTCTCAAGATCTTTTTTCTCAGCTTCGGTATTGTCACGAATGTCACGAACCTGGTCGAGGGAAACTTTAACTGAACGCTTAAGTGTTTCAAACGAGTCGAGGTCGCGATAGAAATCGGAAACAGATTCTGTGCCAAGAGCGACATAGACGAATGGTGTTTCGTCGATAATGTGTGTCTGTCGGATCATTTGACCGAGAGATTCCTTCTCACGATCGAGCTTTTCTTCGAGGTTGTCGATTGTGTTTGATTTTGACGTAATATCTTTTGAGAGTTTGCTAATAGTGAGATTTTTAGACTGAATTTTGAGCTTAGCTTGAGAAATCTGTGTATTGATGATTTTGATTTCACCTGAAATTGAAGCTGATTGACCCTTCTGATTGGTCAACTCTTTCTGCTTTGCGGCAATTTCAGCCTCAAGTTGAGCAAGTTGGGCCTCAAGGACAGCGCGTTCTGATTGAGCAACTGAGAGTTCGGATGTCTGAGCCTGAGCAATATGGTTGTTGTGCGCTGAATAACCAACAAAAAAAGCAAGGACAAGCGTCGCGGTTGCGAGCGCTATATTCCTTGCTTTTTTTGTGAAATTCTTTGTGTACATAGTTGGAGCGTTCGAACCTAAGAAACCGAGGTGCATCATAGTGGATGCGGGACTGATTGAACTATTCAGCAGCAGCTTCCTCTCCTTCCTCTTCTTTCTTACCTTTCTGGTCAACTGCTTCGATAGTTGAGAGGTCAATCGGTGCTGTTTCTTCAACTTCTTCTTTGACTGCTGAGACGAGCGCGATAACTTCATCTGCTTCCGCCATAACTTCTACGCCGTTTGGCATCTTGAGATCTTTGACGTGGATCTGATTTTCGAGAGTTTCAAGAACACTGATATCAACTTCGATCTGGTGAGGAATGTTCTTTGGAAGACCGCGAACTTCGATTTCGTGCATAACCTTTGTAAGAACACCGAGGTTGCCTTTGACTGCCGGCGCCACACCAACGAATTCGAGCGGAACAGCAACTTCGATTGGCTTGTTCATATCGACGACAAGGAAGTCGGCGTGCATTGGGATGTGCTTGACTGGATCGAGCTGGACATCGTGAATAAGAACGTCGAGTTCAGTGTCTGGGAGAACGAGGTGGATCGTACTTGATTCACCTGCTTCTTTGAAGGCCTTGTCGAAAGCCATCATGGGAACTGAAATAGAAGTTGTTTCTTTACCTGAACCATAAAAAACAGCCGGGAGATGGCCGGATTTCCTCAAAAAATCGAGGTTTTCGCTGGTTTTGCGGAATTGTGCTTGCAATGTTGTCATAGGTTTCTAGTATACCTATTATGACGATTAAATCAAGGCTATATTACAGGCTAGATTTTATGACGAATGTGTGGTGTCGTGCTC
>JAGOOL010000024.1 GCA_017992485.1 Minisyncoccota bacterium | reverse complement strand
TTTTAGTTGTAGAGATATTGTGATTCCACTTTCGGTACACCGTATCGTATTTGAGGAGATATGACAGACTTTCGATTGAACCGAGGTCGTTGATCGCCACAATTTCAATTTCACTGCGCTCCCAGGCGAGTTTCAAGAAGGCACGGCCAATGCGACCGAAGCCATTGATGGCGACGCGAACTTTATCTGGTGTTGGTTTCAAAATCATTACTGATAGTATATCAGAAATTTTTTGAGATTAGAGCAATTCTTTGAGAATTTTTTGAGCAAGCTGTGGATTCGCTGAGCCCTTTGTCTCTTTCATAATGATGCCGACGAGTGACATGAGAGCATTTTCTTTGCCGCCGCGGTATGTTTCGACAACTGCAGGATTTTCAGCAATGACTTTCGCTGCGATTTCCTTGAGTGCGCCTTCGTCGTTTTTCTGGAGGAGGCCGTCTTTTTCGGCCAACTGCCTAGGTGAAAGCCCGACATGATTACCGTCTGGCGAAATATTTGTAGCGAGAGTAGTTAAAATATCTTTTGCTGCACGAGATGAAATTTCTCCGCCTGTTGTCATTTCAATAAGTTCTGCAAAGTATGCAGCACTTGGCATTGATACAGAGAATGCGGCATTTTTCTTGAGGCCAATGAAGTCGGAGGTAATGTAGTTGGAGGCCACCTTAATTTTTCCTGAAGCGTTTTCTGTCAAATGTTCGCCTTCTTTTACAAGAATTACAGCAATTTCTTCAAACCATGCACCGAGTTCAAGGTCATTCACATACACTTCGATATCTTCATCCTTGATACCGAAATCAGCGCGATAGCGAGTCCGTTTTGCTTCAGGAAGTTCGGGCAATTCTTTTTTCATTTCACCATTCACAATGCCGGGAAATAATTCGTGTAATTTCATCTTTGGCAGATCCGGGTCCGGGAAATATCTGTAATCCTGCGCTTCTTCTTTTGAGCGCTGTGAAAATGTTGCTTGCTTGGCTTCGTCCCAGCCGCGAGTTTCTTGGGTGATTTCATTTCCCTTTCCGGCTTCAATGAGCTCAATCATGCGAGCAGCTTCGTATTTGATTGCACGCTCAGCACTGCGAACAGAGTTCAAGTTTTTAACTTCAACTTTTGTTCCATAAGCTTTTGGATTTGTTTCAGGAGAATCAGTGAGAGCTGCGGCGTCGGTTGTTACAGAGATGTTTGCCTCAACGCGCATTTCACCTTTTTCCATATTGGCTTCAGATGCACCAAGGTACCAGAGGATAAGCTGATATTCGCGAGCAAATTTTGCTGCAGCTGCACCGGCGATTTCCGCTGAAGTCATCTCTACGGTTTTTCCGCTAGCATCTTTAGCAACACCCGCCGCAAACGTATGCGCATCAGTCACGAGCTCCATGAGCGGCACACCAGCACGGTTGAAATCAACTAGAGAAAAATCACCGCGATCGTGCTTTGAGTTTGCTGTATCTTCTTCGAGATGAATACGTGTAAGCGCAAAATCACCAATCTTGCCACCTCTAACGATTGGATACTTGTATTGAGAAATCTGGTAGCCTTTTGGAATGTCGGGATAGAAATAGTTCTTGCGATCAAACTCTGAAAAATCGGCAATATTGCCACCGGCTGCCAAACCGACGCGTATAACCTGTCGAACTGCTTCTTTGTTGGCAACTGGCAATGCACCCGGGTGCGCCATGCACACAGGACAAATATTCACGTTCGGTCGTGTTTCGTCCGGATCATTTTTGCATGAACAAAACATCTTTGTCTTGGTTTTGAGTTCAGCGTGGACTTCGAGCCCAATCGTTATGTAGTAGTTTTTGGCGTTATCTGACATGGGGAAAGTATAACCGCAAGCGCAACTTAAGTAAATCGCCCCTCTACGTCAAACGTTATGACAGATATTTGACAACAAGACAAGTGGTCAGCAGTAAAAGAAAGTTGGTACCATTAAGTAACCACTTCATATTTCTTTCATAAATACATAAACCACAAATACACGAAACCATGGCAACAACCGAATTAAACGATCATCAGAAAAAATTTCTGCGCATCGTTAAGTCTGAGACAACTGTGCGGAAACTTGGAATGCACAGTAATCCTGACACTCAATTCATTGTCGAGATGACAAAAAAAATTGTTGGTGAGACCTTAAAAAAGTTCACGTACGAAAGCATACTATCTCTCTCGTCGCACCAGCAAAAGGAAAAAACTGTTACGACAATTCAGGCACTTGCACTTAGTGCTCGAACATATGCCAAAAAGTTTGAAGCAGTCTCGCAAAGTATTACTCCGTTTCTTTCACCAACAGGAAGAAAGATTAAAAAAACGGTAATCCCGAAACTACTTGAAGACGTTGCACCGTTCTTTACACAGAGCGGAATAGAGCTCGCCAAGAATCGTATTACGCTTCTCAAGCTTGCTTTAGTTGCACAAACCGCCTATGAATGGCGTTGTCGGAGAAAGCCGAGCCACGACATTGATTACGATCCGTACGAAGAACCGGATCTTGATGAATTAGGCTGGATGCTAACCTTTCACACTGAAAGTCTCATTATTTGCCAGTTTGCAAGACAACTTGCCCTCAATCCTCCTTATTCCCTTTCTGACAAAATGGTAATGGATGGATTCTTACAAATCGAAACGACCGCAAAGGCTATTCTCTTGAAAGCTTTTGATATTGTTATTGATGAGACAAAATCAATAACACACTTAACTAAAGAAGAAATCTTACAAAATGTTGGTTAACATATTTTTGCCAACAAAAAACCCGCATACAACTGCGGGTTTTTTTAATGTCTGAATGAGATATGTATAGATTAGCGTTTTGACCACTGTGGAGCCTTGCGAGCTTTTTTCAAGCCGAACTTTCTTCGTTCCTTTGCGCGAGGGTCTCGCTTGAGAAAACCGAGCTTCTTGAGTTCACCACGCATTTCTGCGTCGATTGCAACAAGGGCACGAGAGATACCATGGCGGACTGCTTCTGCCTGAGAGTGGATACCACTACCTGAGACATGGACACTTACTTCGTAGTGTTCAGCAACCTTAGTATTTTCAAATGCACCGTGCATGATTGCCTTGAGTTCAGCTGTTGGGAAATATTCGTGACCATCGATGTCATTGACGAGGAATGAATGCTTTGAAGCCGGAGTAAGACGTACGCGAGCAGTAGCAGTCTTTCGGCGGCCGATTGCTTCGACATAACGCTTTGCTGCTGATTTACTCTTTGTTGTTGTAGGGGTTGTTGTTTCTGACATATGATTATTATTCACTAACGACGAGGTGCTTTAAGATCTGTTTCTTGAGTTTGTTGTTTGGGATCATACCACCAACTGCACGCTCGATGATTGCACTGACACCCTTTTTCTCTATAACATCAGACATTTTGTCTTCTTTGAAGCCACCTGGGTAGCCGCTGTAGCGCGCAAAAGTCGTCTCCTCAGCTCTTTTTTCGTCAATTGAGGCTTTGGCTGCATTAATGATGCGAACGCGGTTAGGAGAGACTTTGTTCTTTTCAAATGTTGGACTATTTTTACCCATGAGAATATGCGCCGCTTCTGAAGCGATTCGGCCTACCATTTTTCCTTGTGCATCAATTGTATATTCCATGATTTTGTATCTATCTTTTACCAAAAAATCGGCTGTAAGTCAATGTATCCGTTAGACGAACTCGATGACTGCCATCTTCGCACTGTCTTTGATGCGAGGTGGGAGCTTCGTAATACGGAGGTAGCCACCTGATCGAGTCTTGTACTTTGGGGCAATTTCTTCGAAGAGTTTCTTAGTAAT
Source organism: Minisyncoccota bacterium (assembly GCA_017992485.1). GTDB lineage: Bacteria > Patescibacteriota > Minisyncoccia > Phycocordibacterales > UBA9973 > JAGOSA01. The sequence continues at coordinate 5,130 of JAGOOL010000024.1, read as the reverse complement.
TGTCTTTTTACCCATGAGGCGTTCGAGCACCAAACGTCGCTTTGCGAGCGTGTCTGTCTTTGCATGCGTAATGAGCTTTTCGACGTATGGTCGAATTTCCTTAGCTTTCGCTTCGGTTGTCATTATGCGACCCTTGTTGAGCAAGTTGAAAGCAAGGCCATGCAAGAGTGCAGTGCGTACTTTTCGCTCAAGGCCGAATTTTCGTTTGTTGTCGTGGTGTCTCATAAAATAAAACTTAAATAATTAATTGTTTTTGATGATTACTCTTTGAGAGTAATGTTGAATGCGCCGAGGGCTTTCTTGATTTCCTGAATTCCCTTTTCGCCGATACCTTCGATATCGAGGAGGTCTTCCTTACGCTTTCGTGCGATGCCGCCAACTGTGCGAATGTTTGCAACCTGGAGAGCGTTGAGTGTGCGAGTTGAGATATCGAGTGTATCAATGCGAGTCTTGAGCGTTTCTGCCATTTCCTCACTTGATTCTTCGTTCTCTTCAACTTCTTCATCAACAACTGCTGCAGCGACTTCTTCCGGCTCATCTTCTTTGATTTCAGCGATTGACTTGAGCTGGCTAATCATTGTTTTGATAGCTGAGAGCAAGGCTTCGCGAGGAGTGATAGAACCGTCAGTTTCGATTGAGATGCGGAGACGATTGAAGTTTGTTCGATCGCCGACACGCATGTCAGAAACGTCATATGATACGCGGCGGATTGGAGAAAATGTTGCATCGAGCGCGATTGTGCCGATATCCATCTTGTCCTTGTGGAGGTCTTCCTTAGAAACGAAGCCGAGGCCACGAGAAACGCCGATTTCGATATTGAGCTTAGCACTCTTATCAGTAAGTTCGCAAATGTACTGCTCAGGGTTGAGGACTTCAACCTGACCAGAAAGTTCGATATCAGCTGCCGTAATAACGTTTGAACCCTTTACAGAAATAGTCACAGTCTGTGGTTCATCAGTTGTAAGCTTGAAACGAACGAGCTTCAAGTGAAGCAAAATAGTGATAACGTCTTCTTTGACGCCATCCAATGTTGAAAACTCGTGGCTTGCGCCATCGATCTTTACTGTCGTAACTGCTGCACCTGGGAGAGATGAAAGAATGATCCGGCGGAGACTCGAGCCAAGTGTCTGGCCATAACCAGGGTTAAGAGCATCTATTTCAAAGATGCCTGTTGTACCCTCTTCTTTTACTACTTTCGGCTTTGATGGAAGCACGATATGCATATTCGACATGTTTTGTTGCATTAAAAAATTATTGCTAATTGCGACTACTACTAAAACTGATTAACGGCTGTAAAACTCGATCACAGCGTTGTAATCCAAATATGATTCAGGCTGGTTCGGCAATGCCTTCACTACTGCTTCTCCCTTTGCAATATCGAAAGAGAGCCAATTTGGAGAAGTATAGTTTTTCAAGCGTGTATCGAGGTTCTGGAAAAGTGCCTTACTGCGTGAACCTTCGCGAATAGAGATAACATCCCCAACTGAAGTGTTGTATGACGGGACAGTAACGCGCTTGCCTTTGACGACAAAGTGCCCGTGGGCAACCATCTGACGAGCGAGTGCGCGGCTATTGGCGAGACCGAGGCGATAGACGACATTGTCGAGGCGGCGTTCGAGAGATTCTGAGAGTTTCTCTGTTGGAGCACCCTTCTTTACGACAAGGGCCTTTTTGACGTAGTTGTAAAACTGCTTTTCAGAAACACCGTATGAGAAGCGGACCTTCTGCTTTTCGAGAAGCTGGATAGCAAAGTTTGTCGCAGCCTTGCCGCGCTTACCCTTACCACCTTTCTTATTTGATTCAGCCGCGACGAATTTAGGAGTTTGACACTTTTCAAACACCTGGGCTCCGAGACGACGACAAATTTTATATTTTGGACCGATTTTCATAATAATTTAAATATTTTTGATTACAATTTCATCTAACTATACGCGACGTGGTTTCTTCTGCTTTGGACCATTGTGTGGAACCGGCGTAGCATCCTTGATCTCAGTGATCTCGATGCCGTGAGCCATAAATGCTCGTACCGTTGGTTCGCGACCTGAGCCGACACCGACGATAACCACATCTGCTTCCTTAATGCCAAGGTTCTCTGCTTTTTCACCGATAACATCGCCAACTTTAGAGGCTGCAAATGGAGTACCCTTCTTGGCACCCTTGAAACCGAGGCTACCTGCTGATGACCAAAAGAGTGTATTACCCTGTTTGTCAGAAAAAACAACCTTAGTATTATTGAATGTTGCTTCAACATGGAGAGTACCTGCGATGATCTTCTTTTTAGGTGTCTTTGAAGAAGCGCGTGCTGCATTTTCTGCAACGACACTTCCTTCTGTTCCTTCAGTTGTGATGATTCGTTTCTTTCCCATAAATGATTATGTCTTAGATTCCTTACGGCGACCACTAGCCATAGTCTTACGAACGTTACCTCGAACAGTTCGAGAGTTAGTCTTTGTTCGCTGTCCGCGAACTGGGAGACGCTTCGTGTGACGAGTGCCACGGTGTGATTTGATATCTTTCAAACGCTTAATGTTTGCAGAAACTTCACGCTTGAGGTTACCCTCGATTGTGCCTTCTTCAACCATTTTGCGGATCTTGTTTTCGTCTGCCTCAGCGAGGTCTTTAGCCTTTGCAGCACGATCAACACCAAGTGTGTCGAGAATGTGTCGAGCGCGAGAAATACCTACACCGTATATAGCGGTAAGAGAGATTTCGAGTCTTTTTTCATCTGGGATGGTTATACCTGCAATACGCATGAGAATTATTGTTTTTGTTTATGCTTCGGGTTAGTACAAATAACACGCAAATGTCCCTTTCGTCGGACGATTTTGCAAGTTGCGCATATTTTTTTGACCGATGCTTTTACTTTCATATAAAAAACGCTAGATAAGAGGCTTTTTAAAGGATAAAAAGCACCTGAGCAATGCGTCCCGATATAGTATCAAGAATACCTAAATAACGCAAGCCCAAATGGTGAATTCACCAAATGTGGACCTACATTCGGCGGGTAATTCTACCCTTTCCACCGTATGGATCGATCAAAACCTCAACTTTATCTCCGACAAGGACCTTGATTCTGTGCATTCTCATTTTACCTGCAAGGTAGGCAATAAGTTCATTTCCCTCTGGTAAAAGCACTCGAAACATGGTGTTTGGCAAAGCTTCAGTGACGACTGCCATTACTTTTCCATCTTTTGCTGCGGCATCTTTTGTTGCAGGCACGTCATTTGATTGTGGTTTATTTTCTTCCATTAATGTCGAAATTCTATATTGTATACACCCTTAAGTCAAACGACTACTCAGTAACGATGACGTGGATTTTTGCTGAATCATCAGGCAAACGCATGCTCCAAAATGGCATTACACCAACAGAGGCTTTCTTGACACTACCGAAACTTGAGAGATTTGTACTAATGTCCCGCTTTTTTGAACCAGTAAGCTTTGCGATAATTTGATCTTGTGGAACAACCCAGAGTGCGCGACCTTTTCCGGAAATGAGAAATGAAGCAGTCGTTGTTGTATCAGTAATTGTTTCTTTATTTTTAATATCGACAGTAAATGTATCGAGTTCAGGTATTGTTATTTCAGCACCATCATACTGACTGACAGCTACGGCCGCGAGTTTCTGAGAAAGCTCAGTTTCGTCAAATAAAATACCATAGAGAGAGCCTTTGACAATCATGACATTTTTGCCGGCAACAGTTTGTCCCGAGTCTGCGTCCTCGCGGATCACGTATGCGCCTGGAAGTAAAACAGAAGATTCCGGAAGACTTGCTTTTGCTTCAGCGAGAAGCTTTTCACGTAGTATTCCAAGTGCAGCCTCACGAGCAACTTTGGCATCAGCCTCAGAAAGCGCTATGCCTGTGCCGGATGCGCCGCCAGTCATTGGGGTTTTGCCGCGAGCATATATCTTTGTTGCTTTAGCTGAGCCCTTGAAGCCAACAATAGTAAAATCAGAAAGTGGAATGTTGTATGTCGGACCTGCGACATCAGCATGAACGCCGACTTCGATAGATCCAGGGACCTGCTTACCACCTTCTGTTTTCATTCCCGGAATTGTTACAGCGGTATCGGTCTTGTAAATCTTGCCGTCAGTTGTTGCAAGACGAGTTTCAATGTCGAGTTTTTGTGGAGCGGTTCCAAAACTATTATAGAGAACTACTTTACCCGTTGCTTTGGTGAGTACTGTCGTTGGAGTACCGCCGGTGACGACTTTTTCTGCACTGCCTGGAAGTTTTACAAGTTTGAATGACAATGTTTCTGTGTCTCCGGTGAGTGTGGCATCGAAAATACTATTGTCGAGAGTAATTTCTTCTGATTTTTGAATGATAGTAACTTTTGCCGAAGCAAAATGAGACAAAACGGCAATCACTGCTCCGAGGAGAACAAGTACGGCAATAACCCAAACCATTTTACGTGATTTCCTTGCAGGAGAATGTTGGAAGGTGCGTTCTTTAAATCGTGGCGGCAATTGTACCGGACGATTTGAAACTTCTAATGGTTCATCATCAAGACGAGAATCTTTTTCATCTCGTCGTGCTGGTCGTATATCGTTTAAAAAATTTTTCGCCATAGTATATTCAATTATACATTAATACCGTAAATGTACAGACAATCTGCGAGAACAAGTGGTGGAATAGTCGACACTTCTGTTTTGTGCATGAAAAAATCTGTTGCAATAATGCCACTCCACTCCTTTGAACTGATCGCCGTTTCGCCGGCGCCCCTTGTGAGATGTTCATTGTTCACCATTTTTTTGAACCACGATAAAGTGTCCGGCGCGCCGAGTGTCATAACTGGAATATGTTCGTGCGCGAGACCAACAACATCGTGAACACCGCCACGAAGTTGCTTGCGCCAACTATTTTCGACGATTTCAACAATGCGATCGACTTTTTTTACCATCGTGTCATGCGCTCGACCTGAAGCACACATATTGAGGAGTGAAAATATTTCGAGCGGATTTTGTTTGAGCTGGTCACCAAGTGTTCTGATCAGAAAATTGCGACCAGATGGGAAACTGCCTGTATTTACGAGGACCCCATTTTCAAGATAGAGGAGTTCCGTGACTTCCCCACCGATAGAAATAACAAGGAGTTTCTTGTAATGCTCAAGTGTCATATATAGTGCTCC
>JAGOOL010000059.1 GCA_017992485.1 Minisyncoccota bacterium | reverse complement strand
ATTTTTCCCCATCGCCCGAGTCGAGGAGTTCGTAGTCTTTTGTTGGTTTGGTTGTGAGTGTGATTGACATAATAATGGAACACAGATTTAACGGATCAAACGGATATGAACGGATTCGTGTTAATTCGTTCAATTCGTTTCATTCGTGTTCTATTTTAAATTCATACGAAACTCAAGACCATAATCCGCAAATCCGATCTTCTTATACCATTCATGCACTTCTGTCCGTGAATGCCGACTCGTGCCGATCAGTTTGTAGCACTTTCTCACTCTCGCCTCTTCGATCACTGCTTTTACCAGTTCCGTTCCCAATCCTTTGCTTCGGAACGCTGGATCCACATAGACATCTTCGAGTAGTCCGTATGGTTCTTCGTGCTGGCTATTATAAATAAGATACAAATACGCCCAGCCGACGACTTTCTCGCCTTCTTCAACAGTAAAACGTATAGCTTCAATATTATTGCGAACGGCTTTTTGTATGGTCATACAAGTTTGATCAAAACTGAACCAAGTTTTTTTGCATCTGTGAGTCCGTCCTCTGTTCCCAGATCCTCTTTTATAACTTGTATATCTTTAACCTCTACCAAATCATCGACATATAACGTTCTTACTCCATCTTTATACTTCGCAACAATGTGAGAACTGTTAAAAACAACACCTGAGAGAGAGCGAGGTATGAATTCCTGAATAGTTTTGATTACATCTCCAATCGTCTCAGGCCCAGTTTCGCCGCCAGCTTCGTAACTATTGCCGGAAATAAAATATAACTTCGCTTTTGACGCGCGCAATGCGTCTGTCATTCCTTCAGTCAACAAATTTGGAATAATACTTGTATAAAGACTTCCTGGACCAACAAAAATGACATCGGCTTCTTCGATCACTCTTTTTGCCTCTTCATTTATCATTGGCATTGGCTCAAGCCAGGTGCGAACTATTTTCTTTGATCTGTCATATGTGGGACGATCTATCTCATGCTCGCCGGTGACAGTTGATCCGTCGGTAAGTGAAACGCACACATCCGCTCTTTCTTGTGTTACCGGATACACTTTACCTACCGCTTCCACCGCCTGATGTAATGCGCGTACAGCGTGCATGACGTTTCCATCATACTGTGCCGACAGCGCCAAAAATAAATTTCCTAAATAATGTGTATCAAGCTTGCCGCAGTCAACAAATCGAGTCTGGACAAATATTCGTTTTAACAAATCAAAATCAAATGGCGACATGGCCAGTGTTGCACGCAGTAAGTCACTGTACGGCAATCCGAATTCTTTGCGCAATCGGCCGTTCGCTCCACCAGAATCGCACATGGAAATAACAGCTGAAAGTTTCAGTTGTTCATGAAATGGTTTTAGCGCATTGATTACGACCGTACTTCCGTTCCCCCCACCGATTATGACAATATTTTTCATATATTTATAAACCTATATACTGCTTAATCGCTGGATCTTCCAAGGATTCAACGATCAAATCTGCAGTCGCATACCGTTCGCGTTCATAGGGTGCTTCTGGCACTGCGATACATTGCATACCTGCTCCTTTTGCTGCTTTCAATCCATTTACTGAATCTTCTATAACGACACAGTCAGATGGTTCTAAGCCAAGCATTTGTGCAGCATAGGTGTATACAGCTGGATTTGGTTTTCCAGGCAAACCGACAGACTCGGCAGAAATAAGATGATCGAAAAATGCTGCCCAACCAAAACGTTCTACCACGATCTGGATACGCCTCAGAACTGTACTTGAAACAATAGCAGTTGGTACACCTGCGCTCCTTACTTCCTCAAGCAATCTGTCTACACCTTTCATCGGCTGGCACTTCGTTGTATAGATATTTTCGCTCAACATATCACGTTGTTTCCGCATCTCTTCTTTGGTGAGCGTACTATCCGTAGTCTTCTTTACCAGATCCACCGCGTCTGCTTCACTCATCCCCGTCAGTTGAGCAACTGTTTCAGGTGGCCATTCAATATGGTTGAGTGCAAAAAATTGTTCGTCCACACTCTCCCAATACCCCTCACTGTCGATGAGAACGCCGTCCATGTCAAAAATAACAGCTTTAAATTTCATATTTACTCAACGGTAACACTTTTTGCAAGATTGCGAGGTCTGTCTACATCTCTCCCAAGTAATACCGCCGTATGATACGCCAGTAATTGCAGTGCAATCGTGTTGACCAATGGCTCGAGTAATTCCATCGTCTGAGGAACGTAAATAACGTGGTCCGAAAGTTCTTTGGCCTGTTCATCGCCTTCGGTGGCGATCAAAATAATCTTCGCTCCGCGCGCACGAGACTCTTCGATGTTGCTTCGCATCTTATCATAGAGCTGATTCTTGGTCATGATCGCTACAACCGGAAAATCTTTTGACAAAAGCGCGATTGGACCATGCTTCATCTCACCACCCGGATAGGCTTCGCTGTGAATGTAAGAAATTTCTTTGAGCTTTAGCGATCCTTCAAGAGCAACAGGATAATTAATACCGCGACCAATAAACAATGCATCCTTATACTCTTTCATTACTTCGGCAATTTCTTTAATATGGTCATTTTGTTCAAACACCTGACGCATCTTACCCGGCAATTCGCGCATAGCATACAGCAGACGTTCACCGGTCGCATGCGCCACACGGCGCTGGCGGCCGAATTGAAG
>JAGOOL010000023.1 GCA_017992485.1 Minisyncoccota bacterium | reverse complement strand
AATGTTACTCGTGCCCTAAGCGGAAATGCTGCATCCAATGCAACAATGAGTTCTTTAACCGTTGCGCGTGTTGGGTACATCAGAATTCTCAACAGAATAACTATCAATACAATGAACCTCAACATCAACACGGTTACTTCAAGTGGCACCCTCCGAGTTTGTATATATGATGAAGCCGGAACAACAAAACTAGTTGATGCTGTCTCGGGTACAATTTCAGGAACCGGTAATACCCAAATCACTGTTTCGCCTGCAGTCACGCTTGAACCGGGCAACTACTACTTACGATTTGCCTGTGCAACAGCATGTAATTTGGCTGTGGGTATAAACGCCACAATTTCAAATGGGCTTTTAAATACTGCAGCAGTCCCGTCCGGTAAGCCTAAATATGAAGGGACAGTGACACACGCTTCTGGTGTCTGTAATTCAACGGTCGGTACAATAACAGGTGGTGCGTTGAGTACAGCGCTCATTCGTCTAGAAAACTAATATGAAAATCCTTTCGAGAAAAAAATGGTTCTACATTGCGGCACTTTTTTTGATTCCATCACTCGTCAATGCCGCACTGACGTGTACTGTGACAACGTCATGTTCCGATACTGCGCTTTTTAATATTTCGGCAACAGCAGGTGGTCATGCTGAACTTCCAAATCTATCAAACTATACAAATGTCGTTTGCTGCAGTGGTGTGACAGGGTTAGGGAATACTTGCAGTGGAACATATGACACAGTGCTCAAGCTTTCAGATACAAAAAATGCTCAAGTGCAGAAAAATACTGAATCAGGCTATGCTGAAAATGCGTGTATTTCTGTTTCGTCAGGAAGTGTTTCCGTTGGTTATCAGTCCGGCAACTGCAATGGCTACGATACGACGGTGGCTTCGATTTCTGGTGATACCAATGCTCACGTTGGCAACGGATCAGCTTATACAACAAAAGTTTGCGCAAGTGCCTCTGCTGCGGCGCTGACATTTACTATTTCAACAAACTCAATCGGTTTCGGTACACTGACTCCGGCAAATGCGAGGTACGCTAGTGCAGACGGACTCGGATCAGCATCAGAGGTTGAAGCACATACTATCGATGCCGGTACAAGTGCTACGAACGGCTATTCGATTACAGTTCAAGGCGCATCTCTTACAAATGGCGGCGACACAATAACTGCTATTGGAGGAGTAAATACAGCTTCATCTGCTGGAACTGAACAGTTTGGCTTAAGAGTAACAGCAACAGGAGGAACAGGTTCAGTTTCGGATCCTTACACTGGTGGCGGATTTGCCTATGCCGCGGATGCTACGACGACAAGTGAAATCGGCGGTGCTATATCGGGTGATGGTGTCACGACGACATATTCTGTTCGTTATATAACCAATGTCAGCACAACCACTAATCCCGGAAGCTATACCGGCAACGTAACGTACGTTATGACGAGTAATTATTAATCCACAGCTATGGCTATTAGTCTAAATACAAAACGATTAATGTATGGTAAAATCTTTGGGTAACATTATGAACATTTATTCTATGAAAAATACAAGCAACAAAAAAAGGATGACGGCATCGGTAATTGTTCCACTCCTTATCTTTAGTCTTATTTTTCAATACTCCCTTGTTGTTCGTACGGCGATGGCCGCTTCTCTCACCGCGCTCTCTGATAGTCAATCTACAATCAAAGCTGCAACCGTTTCTAATCACGATATTACTTTCACAACACCGACTGGTGTTGCTTCGGGTCAGACAATTATTTTGACATGGGATAACAGCACTTCTGTTAATGCTTCTCTCGACTATACAGATATCGACGTTCTCGATGATGGCGTCAACGTTACGCTTGCTGCATCACCATCTGGTGCAACTTGGGGTGCAGTTCGAACGTCGAGCACTGTCATTACACTAACAAACGGCACAACCCCTGTTGTTGCAGCAAGTGTGGTCCGAATTAAGATCGGTACAAACGCTACAAACCAGTCAACTGGTGTCCGCCAAATTACAAATGGTTCTGCCGGAACATCAACTCTCGCTATCACGGGAACATTTACCGATACAGGAACTATTTCTACTCCAATTATTGCTGATGATGTCGTGAATATTACTGCGACCGTCAACCAGACAATCACTTTTGCTGTTTCAGACAACACCATAGGTTTCGGTACGCTTACAGCAGGTGCCGCGCACTATGCGACAGGTGATACCGCTGGCACGACATCTGACACTGCCGCGCACAACGTCACCGTTGCCACCAACGCGGCAAACGGCTACACAATTACACTCCAAGGTGCAACACTCACGAGTGGTCTCAATACTATTGATGCGATTGGTGCAACTTCAGCTGCTTCATCAGCGGGCACTGAACAGTTTGGTATTTACGCCACAAAGTCAGGCGGCGTAAACGGTACGATCACGACTCGATATTCAGATAGTGCAACACCAGGATTTGCCTACAATGCCACAGCTGGTGCATCTGATACGCTTTCAACAGGTACGAGCTCAACTGCAACAGAAACATATGCAATCCACTATCTCGCAAACATTACAGCTACAACAGAAGCTGGTTCATATGCAACAAACATTACATACGTAGGAACAGGTAACTTCTAGTGTATGCAATTGTCTACTCTAACTAGAAAAATACTCGGCGCAGCATTCAATATCGCGATGCTCGCGCTTTTGCTTTTGCCATTCAGTAAAGCTTCAGCACTCACTGTTTCTCCTGCGCGTCTTGAAATAGACGGCAATCCGGGTACGCAGCTCAAAGCAGATATGGTGCTCATGAACGACAAAGACGAGAATCAGGTTTTCTATTCTTCGTATGCAAACTTTGAAGCACAAGGAGAAACAGGTGCTCCAAGCTTTACTGAAGGTGGCGATGACTTGGCGACATGGATGAAAGTTCAGGATAATGTCACTCTTGCCCCGTTTGAAACAAAAACAGTTCCTCTCGTTATTACGATTCCAGCAGCTGCAGATCCAGGTGGACACTTTGCCGCAGTTTTTTGGAGTACACAGCCGCCAACAGCAGGCAGCAGCAGCCAGGTTGTTATCGGCGCAAAGCTTGGCGTCCTCATATTGCTCCGCGTTAACGGCGACATTACAGAAAGCGGCTCTATTCTCCAATTTGAAACAAAAGATGCGCAGAAGAATTTTTCAGCTCTACCAGTTACATTTAATTATAGATTTAACAATACTGGTAGCGACCGTGTAAAACCTGTTGGCAATATTACAATTCGAAATATCATAGGCATGAAAGCTGCAACAATCGACGGCAATCCAAGTCAGGGAAATACCTTGCCAAAAAGTGTTCGCCGATTTGAAACAAGCTGGACCAAGAAAAATGTTCCGTCAGACGCAATTGTCCCAGAAGGATTTTGGGAAAATGTTTCGTATCAATGGCATAACTTCGCTCTTGGTCGCTACAGTGCAACTCTTTCTCTTAGCTATACATCTAAAAACCTCACAGACTCTGCGTCAACCGTATTTTATGTCTGGCCATGGCAATTGCTTATCATTATTGTTATCGGCCTCTTGGTGGCATTCCTCATCCTCCGCACAATAATGCACTCATACAACCGTATGCTTATTTCTCAAGTTCGCAGCAAGATTGAAGAAGAAGTAGAAGAAAAAATGGAAGAGAAAATGGAGGAAAAGATGGAAGAAAAAATGGAAGAGAAGATGGAAGAGAAAATGGAGGAAAAGCAGGAAGAAAAAAAAATTCGTGTAAACCATCGTCCAAGAAAAAATCACCGACCTCGAGTATAATAGTATTGTCATGAAGCGCACAACTATGAAGCGTACAACTATGAAGCGCGCTATTACTTTTTTTGCTCTCCTTGCATCCGTTGCGCCGCACATTCTCCTAGCTGATGAAATAATTTCAGTATCAGCCACTGTCGGCTCAGTCGTAGCACCAGGCGGTGGTGGAGGAGGCGGAGGCGGTGGGGGAGGCAGCGGCTTTCCTGCATTAACTTCCATAACATTTTCCGGTCGCGCATATCCACTCTCACAAGTTACCATTTTACGTGACGGTGTCGTCGCCATAACAACCATTGCCGGCCCTGATGCTCGCTTCTCTGTGACAATTACGGGCCTCGTGGAAGGTAACTACACTTTCTCTGCATATTCAGAAGACGGAGGAGGTAGACGTTCGGCGCCATTTTCATTTCCACTGTATTTAACAAGTGGAGCAGCGACAACCGTTTCAGGTATTTTTATTGCACCGACGATCGATGTCGATAAAGTTGCCGTCAGGCGCGGCGATAATATTGCAATCTTTGGTGTTGCGGCACCATCATCGGACATAACTATTTCAGTTCACTCTCCGCAAGAATATTTCCTTGAGACAGTTTCAGATGCTAGTGGTGTGTACTTGTATACATACAACACAGCAGTACTCGATGACGGTACCCACGAAACAAAATCAAAAGCAACACTACAGACAGCAGCAACAGAATTTGGTACACCAGTTGGTTTTACTGTTGGCAATGTAACAATAGAAAAAGATGCGACTTGCGCCGGTCGTGGTGACCTCAATAGTGACTGTCATATAGACATTACTGATTTCTCAATTATGGCGTATTGGTATAAACGCGTGAGTCCACCAGCAACAGTTGACCTCAACGGAGACAAGACTGTCACAATCATCGACTTTTCAATTTTGGTGTACGGCTGGACCGGCTAATAGCATATGAAAATCGCAATTTCAACAATTTTAATTTTGTCTGCAATCTTACTTCCACAAGGTGTTTTTGCGCAAGCAGCGGAGCTTTCTACTCCTATTACTGATGCAACTTACCACAAACAAACAACATTTACTGTTCCAGTCTTGCTCCGTAGTCCGGGTATAGCAGTGAACGCTTTTGATGTAACCGTCAGTTATCCTGAGAATATACAATTTATCGGCAGTGATGAGGGCGGATCGATCGTGACACTATGGGTTGAAAAACCAATAGCTGGCATTTCTAATCCAAACACAACAGTCTCTTTTTCAGGAACTATACCGACAGGTTTTACTGAAATACAAAATCCACTTACCAAAACCAAGAGCCCTGGTTTACTGACAAAGCTTATTTTTAAAACAAATACTGAGGGTGTCGGTGAGATTTCCGGCAAAGTAAAACTATATGCAGATGATGGTCAAGGTACTTTGGTTAGTTCAAATGGTTTTAGTTTAAACATTGCAGTTGATGCGGAAACCGAAGCTACCAAATATGTGTGGACGGACACCGTGCTTCCGGAAGTTTTTACTCCTGCTGTGATGAAAGATGAACTCGCATACAATGGAAAGTACGTACTTGTCTTTAATGCCATTGATAAAGACTCTGGTATTTCGACGTATGAAGTTCGAGAAGGTGATGGTAAATGGAAAAATGCGACTAGTCCATTTTTACTTCGTGATCAGGGCCTCCATTCTACAATAGTAATACGAGCAACCGACAAAGCAGGGAATGTACGGATGGTAACTATTCCGGCACCAAACGGTGAGAGTGATGGTCTCTATATTAAATTGATTACATATGTAGGAATTATCCTCATTCTTTCTCTTGTTTTTGTAGTACGAAAAAGAATTTTCAAGGTACAATAGTTCTATGCGTTCTATCGTCAAGGCAGTTATTTTTATTGCGCTCATCATTGGTTTTACTCGAACAACACAAGCTGCATTTTTTGTAGCTAGTCCTTCATCGAGTACAACTTCAGTTGGTGAGACAATTACCGCAACTGTCTACGTGAACAGTTCTAACCAAGCTATCAATGTTGTATCGGGCTCACTCATATTTGACCATACGTATTTGCGAGTAAAAGGTGTCAGCATCGGCGGCTCAGTCGTTAAGTTTTGGATTCAAGAACCAAGCGTGCCTAAAAGTTCAGCAAATACTATCGAATTTGAGGGTGTTGTTCTCAATCCCGGTTATACTGGCTCGTCCGGCAGGGTAATGACTGTCACATTTTCAGTTCTGACAGAGGGTTCGACGTCACTCAGTTTTTCCAGTGAGGCGATTTTGGCAAACGATGGCCTAGGGACAGATGTTACTGCAGCATCTTCGTCTACAAATATTCTCATTAGCAAGGCGCTTGTTGAAGAAAAACCGACAGAGAGTAAGCCTGAAACAAAACCAGAAACTAATCTCGAAACTAACCCAGAAGTTAGTCCCGAAATCGGATTACCAGGTACAAGCGAGACTTCGAATGGTGAAAATACTAGCAGTGCTGGCAGCATGTTTAAAATCACCGAAGTTCCAATCTCGGTTAAGCAGGGAGAGTCATTTAGTTTGGGCGGTGTCAGTCCAGATGGCGGGGTGAGTGTTTTCGCGGTTAAGACCGGTACGGTTGGCGTACTCGATCGAACCGTGCTTTATGAAAATCTCACCGAAGGCGGTTACTTACAGCGCGAGCAGGCTGATGTCGTCAATAATCATTTTGCGGTTGAATTCAGTAATTTGCCGGCCGGACGGTATGCTTTCTACGCCAAGGACGAATTCGGCAATGTAACGAGTATTACCTTTGTCGAAGTCGTAGCTTCTTTTGGGCAGCTCGCTCGGGATTTTGTTCTTACCTGGTGGTGGATAGCTCTAGTGCTCATTCTTGTAACTGCGCTCGCATATCTCTTTTGGCGCCTGGCGCAGGTGAGAGCCCTCCGTCACCAAAAGCTCCTTAATGAGTCTTTGTCCCCAAAATACGATATTTATGACCGTATTATCCAGAAACTCGACCTTGGAATTACCCTAACAGCGGAGGAGCATTCGTTCCTTGAGCGGATCAGGGGACACTACAGACAATAGCAAAAAAATAGTCCAATTTTTACTGAAACTAGTCAAGGCTTGACTGATTAAAAACCCTTATTTTATAAGGGTTTTTTTGACTTGACTCTAGTCAAAAATATGGCATAACTATTGACTTTTGGTTCATAAAATGCTATTATGTTGACGTACCTTTGTATAAGGCAAATCGCCATAATATAAAGGTTTTTGCTTTTTTAGGCTGAAATCTAAAACTAAAGCAGTACATTCAGATTCGACGTTTTGCGGAGCTTAACCGCTACTATGACCAAAAAATTCACGAAGTATATTCACTCGTTTATAGCCATTCCAATTTTGGCTTTCTCCCTCCCTTCGGCTACGTTTACGTTGCCAAGCGGGACGATACTGAATTTTACTTCCCAATCAAATACGAGTACGGCTATTGTGGAGGACAACACTCCAGATTTGACCGAGTACCGAGCTGAGCTGATCGACTCTTATTATGCAGCAAAAAAGCTCCCTATGGCTGGCTACGGCAAGCTCATGGTGGAGGCTGCTGATAAATACGACCTCGACTGGCGCCTCCTTCCGGCTCTCGCTATCCGCGAGTCTACTGGAGGAAAGCAGGCTTGTGGAG
The DNA here is from genome assembly GCA_017992485.1 of Minisyncoccota bacterium. Lineage (GTDB taxonomy): Bacteria > Patescibacteriota > Minisyncoccia > Phycocordibacterales > UBA9973 > JAGOSA01. Next base: position 2,267 of record JAGOOL010000023.1, on the reverse strand, counting down.
GAAAACTCTCTGCTGAGTGGAACCCTTGGGGTTGGAACTCATGTAAAGGCAATGGCTTTGTTTCTATGGAGGAATCCATTGAGATGATCGCCAAGCACTTGAGCGGAAACCACGAGCGTACTGCGCGCTACTACAAGAAGAAGCAGGGCGATTTGAAGGGTCTCCTTCAGGTCTACAATCCGCCTTCAGTAGTTGCGACTTACGCTCAGGAAGTTATGGGCATCATGTCCAAGATTTCTAAGACAGAAGACGTAACCGTTGCAGCCGCAACAGCACACACTCTTGCAAAAGAGACTTCCAAGACCGAAGTTGCTTTCGTAAAATAATCCTCAAAAGAAAAAACACCTGCTCTTGGCCGGTGTTTTTTTGTTGTTAGGTGTTGATTACCCAGTAACCCTCCTCATTGAGAAGATCTCTCACTTGTCGGGATACGTCGGTATCAGTGTATCCAGGATCATCTTTTTTCTTTTCTCTTGCAGCGTCTCTCTTGGCTTCCTGAAGTTTTTCGAGAAGCGTTCTGGCATATTTGATAAAACGTTGCACTGGAAAATTTTGCTGCACTCCTTGTGCTAGTCGGTTGTAGCAGCGATAAGATGCTTTTTTGAGTATGGTGAGGTGGTCATCCTGGGTTTTCCCTTTGATGTCATCATACTCCTTTTCAATCTCTCCTAGATGATTCCAAACAATCTCTTTTTCTTCTTTTGGCGTCATTTTGTTTAGTTTTGTTTGTACTAAATTAGTTCCGTAGATATTATACGCCATTTCCCCCAAAAGGCAATAGTTGATCTATTTTAGATTTCTTTAATTTTCTCAATCGCAATACTTTTCTCGCCATTACGAACGGTCACTTTTCCTTCAAAAGCCACGGTTTTGTCTTGGATAATGATATCGACGAACTGCGTGAATGTCTTTGGGAAAACAACAGCTTCGATTGATCCAGAGAAATCGGATATCTTGATGAACGCCATACGATCGTTTTTCTTGGTGAAAACAAGACGAACGGTTTCGATGATGCCGGCGAGAACAACAGGCAAGCCATTTTGACTTTCCGCGTGAACCTTTTTGATATTGAGCGCGCGACCGAGAAGTTTATCTTTTATCTTGTCGAGCGGATGACCGGAAACATAGAGACCGAGCAATTCTTTTTCCCAAACCAAGATTTCTGACATATTGATCGGCGGCATAGCGCGGAGTGTAAACGATGGACCAGCGTCAGGTAGATCACCAAAGAGGGAAATCATGCCAGCATTCTTTTTTCCTTCACGATTGTACTCAAGCATGTTTTCGATGTTGCCAAAGAGTGTCGCGCGTTCGCCGAAAGCATCCATTGCGCCAGTCTTGATGAGGGCTTCGAGAGATTTTTTATTTAAATTTTTGTGATGGACGCGATCGAGGAAGTCGCCGATTGATTTGAAGTGTCCGCCGAGTTTGCGTTCAGCGATGATGTCGTCTGAAATATCAGTACCGAGGTTTTTTATTGTATAGAGACCAAAGCGAATGACGCCGCCGGTGCCGTTGTTGTCGCCACTATTAATAACAGTAAAGCCACCGTAACTTTCATTGACGTCCGGTGGTAGCACCGTGATATTCATGTTCTTACATTCAGCGATAATGTCGGCAACTTTTTCAACGTCGCCTGATTCAGCGGTCATGATGGCTGTCATGTACTCCACAGGGTAGTTGGCCTTCATGTATGCCGTTTGGTACGAAACGCGACCATAACTCGCGGCGTGAGCCTTGTTGAAACCGTATGCGGCGAATGGTTCGATCAATAGCCAGAGTTCCTGGGCTTTATCTTTCGACATTCCGTTCGCAACGAAACCTTTGAGGAGTTTATCTTTCTGGGCTTCCATTTCGGCCGGGATTTTTTTACCCATGGCTTTGCGGAGTTTGTCGGCTTCGAGCCATGAATAACCGGCGAGTTTGATCGCTACCATCATGACGTCGTCCTGGTAGGTGATCACACCGTATGATGCCTCCAAAATATCTTTCATGCGTGGATCAAGGTATCGGATGAGCGACGGATTGTGTTTACGTTTGATGTACTCAGGAATCGTTTCCATCGGACCAGGACGATATAGCGCGACCATAGCGTTGATGTCATGGATCGTCGATGGTTTAAGTTCTTTGAGATACCTCGTCATACCGGAACCGTTGAGCTGAAAGAGACCTTCTGTTTGTCCACGAGCGAGGAGTGCAAAGGTTCTTTTGTCAGTGAGATCGATGTTGTCGAGATCTACTCGGACACCGTGACGCTTTTCTACTTG
>JAGOOL010000022.1 GCA_017992485.1 Minisyncoccota bacterium | reverse complement strand
TATATCCTCACAGAGCTCCATGATGCGTACCCTGAGCTTCGCGTCTACTCTTTCGACTACATCCTCGACCTATCAGCGATCAAGACGCTTATCTCAATCTACAAAGTCCCTAGCCAGCTTCCAGCACTGATCATCAACGGCCAAGTCTACGCAGGTCTCCAGACCAAAGAACAGATTGAAAATGTCCTCAAGCTTAACCTAGAAACGAAGCCAGCAACCAAGAAGGCGACTACTGCTCCAAAAGCGACAACGACTACGACAATAGTAGCTCCAGCAAATCAGTAATCATAAACGTCAAAAAATAATCAAATAAAAAACCAGATGTAAAAGCATCTGGTTTTTTATTTAGTTATTTTGGAGCCGGAAGAGGGAGTCGAACCCACGACCTTCAATTTACAAAATTGTTGCTCTACCAACTGAGCTATTCCGGCATGGCCGGCGCAGCCTTGCGGCTATTCCGGACTAAGAGACTATACATTATTTAGAGTTTTGGTTCAACCTCATCTGGCAGCACATCTGAAATATCCTTAATTGCCTTGGTGGTTCGGGGCTTGCGCGGCTTGAGGTCATCCTTCTTGATACGTTCACGCAGGCGCTTGGTCTTTTCCTTGTACTCAGTGATCGTAGCGAGGAAAAATGAGCTTGTGGTGCGTTCCCCGATTTCAGGATATTCGTAGAGTGCATTGTGCATCTTCGGGAAGCGCTTTTTGAGCATTCGTTTCCATTCCTTTTCGATGAGGAGCCAGCCTTTCGTGAGTGTGAGTAAGATAATGTGCACGCCCTCCTTGCTGATTTCTTTGATGAAGCTTCTGATTCGATGCGGGTGCGGTGTCGCATCCAAGATAAAAGGCTTCGCAGGCGCTTGTGGCAAGCCACGAATAGCAATAGCTTTGCGTATCACCATGACGAACATGGCGATGACTGAAACTATAAATACTGTAAGGAGAAGAGAAAACATTGTAATGATTTTGACTAAACTAACCTGAATTTAAACGAGTGACAATGGAATGTACGTAACAATCTCAGCATTACCTGCTTTGAGGACGTCGCTGATCTTCTTGTCTGTGTCTTTGAAGAATGGCTGATCCATGAGTGTGCGATCTTTGAAGTACGCTTCTATTTTACCAGCCAAAATCTTTTCTTGCATGTCGGCAGGCTTCGAAGCATCTACTTCTTTTGCAGCAATTTCTTTGAACTGCGCAATTGTTTCAGCAGGAATCTGCTCGCGAGTCATGAACTCAGGCTTCATTGCAGCGATGTGCATAGCGATATCTTTCGCAAGCGCTTCGTCTCCACCTTTAACTTCTACAATCGTACCGAGTTTGCCGTCGTGGACATAGAGGCCGAGATTGTTTGTTGAACTAACTTCAGTAACGGTACCAAGTTTGATATTTTCACCGATCTTCTGAATAACTGGAGCGATCATTTCAGGTGCGGCAACTTCCATAGCGGCCTTACCATCTACCCACGCTTTCTCAAGGAGAGCTTTAGCGAGATTGATGAAGTCATCGTTTTTACCGACAAAGTCAGTTTCGCAGTTGAGGGTAAGGGCAATAGCTCGGCTATTTCCGTTTACACCTTCTTTTTTAGCAACAATGAGGCCAGCTGAGGCTTCACGGTCACCCTTTTTAGCAGCGGCAATACCTGACTGCTTCTTGAGGATCATAATAGCTTTTTCCATGTCGCCAGCGGCTTCTTCGAGGGCCTTGCGGCACTGCATGACTGAGATACCTGTGCGATCTCGCAATTCTTTAACTTGCTCTGTAGATATAGTAGACATAATGAACAAAAAATTAATTTTATTATTTATTAATTACCACGTCATCTCGTTGTGGTTCGGGTCGTGACTAGGCTTGAGTTGTAATTGTACCACTCTTTACTGCAGCTTCGATCTCTTCGATGAGGTATGAAATAGATGAGCGTGAAGCGTCGTTACCCATGATAGGGAAGTCGAGGCCTTTGATGTTGTTGTCAGTGTTTGTGATCGCAACAACTGGAATGCGCGCAACCCGAGCTTCCTTGACTGCGATGTCTTCTTCCTTTGCGTCAACGATAACGAGAGCGTCAGGAAGTTTTGTCAGACCGACGAGACCAGAGAAGAGTTTGTGCATCTTGGCGATATCGATATCGATCATGAGGCGTTCCTTCTTTGTGTACATGTCGAGTTCGCCGCGTTCCTTTTTACCCTTGAGGTCTTCAAGCTTCGCTGTGCGCTTCTTGATCTCACTCCAGTTAGTAAGAATGCCGCCAACCCAACGTTCGACGATGTATGGCATGCCGAGTGTTGATGCGACGCGCTCAATAACCGCACGAGCTTCCGGCTTTGTACCGACAAAGAGAATGGTGCCGCCTTTTGCAGCAACAGATGCGATGAATTCCTTGGCTGCCTTGAGCTGTTCTTCTGTGTGCTCAACGTTAATAATATCCGTACCGTTCTTTGTGGTAAGGATGTAGTTTTTGACCGACGGGTGTCGGCGTGTACGGTTGTAACCGTAGTGTGTACCAGCGGTGAAAAGCTTCTCGACGCGTGGTTCGATAGTTGTATTATCCATAATTATTTAGTTAACAGGCGGTTCTTGGGAGAAGGGCAGAAACCCTTCGCTTGACCCTAGTGGTCCGCCTTGCTTCCAGTAAAACTTTGCTAAAAGTGAAAACCCTGATTTCGAGTCCAGAGGTATTCGGGAAAACTATAGCAGATATGGTTCTGCTCGGCAAGGGTCAAAATTTGACATAAATTTAAAAAATGATAATATAAAGACACGTTCTTGTCGAACTCAAGTCCTTTATAACCCTCGCAACCGCGAAGGGTCTATTTTGTTTTTGGATTGTCGAAATAACCATATATATCAATGAAAATTAGCGTCATCATACCGTGCCACAATGAAGAAAAATCGATCCGCGCTTGCGTGGAATCTTGTCTTTCCCAGACACGACCTTTTGATCAGATCTTGGTAGTCAATGACGGTTCGACAGACAGAAGTGGGGAAATCCTCAAAGAATTTGGCGACAAGATTGAAGTTCTTACTATTGAAAAGGCGACTGGGAATAAAAGTCGGGCCCAAGAAAAAGGCCTGGTTCTCGTTACGGGTGACGTATTCGTTGCAACGGACGGTGACACAATCCTCAATACCGGATTCGCTGCAGCGATGGAAAAAGAATTTCAAGATGAAAAAGTTGTCGCGGTTTCGGGTATCGTCAAAAGTTTGCCATACAATTGGCTAACTGCTGTTCGTGCTTTTGAATATATCGTTGCTCACTACTTCCACAAACTTGCGCAAAGTTACCTCGATTACATTTTCGTTATCTCCGGTGCTGCTGGTGCCTTTCGAACAAAAGTTTTTCGTGATTACCTTCCGTTCGAGCACGACACGCTAACCGAAGACCTCGATATTACCTACAAGCTGCACAAATACGGTTTCAAGATTGCATATACACTTGATGCTATTTCATACACACAGGATCCGATTAGTTTGTCGCAGTACAAGAATCAGATGCGCCGATGGTATGGTGGCGGCTGGCAGAGTCTCAAAAAACACTTCCGCGTTATCATCTCACGACCTAACCGTGCACTTGAAATGTCACTCATCTATATCGAAGGCATTCTTTTCTCACTTTTCCTCTTCGCTTTGCCGCTCATCAATGTACGGTTGTCTCTTTACTTTATTCTTGGTAATATCGCTTTCAATATGTTGTTTGCGATCGCTGCCTCTATTAAAGAAAAGCGATTCGACATTCTCTTCGTTCCATTCATCTACCCGTTCATGATTTACATCAACGCTTTTGTTTTCTTGGAACAAGGAATCAAAGAGGTCGTCCTTAATAAGAAAAATCTCATCTGGTTCCATCCAGAGAGAGTGAAAATCTAATATGACACCTCCAACAGGCCTGACATTTGTAATACATGCAGTTATCGTCATTGTTCGAAAAACATTGGCCCTTTTGGGTTTTGATCGTCCTATCCCAATCGAACACAGTACCGGAGATCCTCTGGTACCGAGTGAGCCGGCAAAGCGACACTTACAGGCTTTGTACTCGGTTGTCGTTATCTTGCTGGTAAGTGTCTATATGTTTTGGATCGTTATTATGTTCATTGGTAAGGCGGTAGAGGATAAGCATGCCAACTGGAAGGTTGCTGGCAATACAGTAGCTTCAGTCAAAGAAGTGATTCTCAGTATCGACATTCCAACGCCGCCGGCTCTGACGAACGATAGTGTACGCCTGAGCGGTAACGCATCAAGAGAGCTCTATATTCCGTACCGATTCTTTTCAGATAAAGCCAGTCCATATATAAGTCTGTATACACAAACTATACACATTATAAATGCAAAACAATAACCATTATTAATCACAAATATTAATTAAAAAGTAACATCATCATTATGAACAATACAATTTTCAAAAAAATAATTATCATCTCGTCACTAACACTTGCCGCACTAGCAATTGGTGTTTTCACCGTTAAAGCTATTGGCCCGAACCTTGTCGCTAATCCTGACCTTGAGACTTCATACCTTCAGGAAGATGGTACACCTACTCCACTCGGTTGGAGTAAGGGAACACCAAGTGGGAACACTGCTGTGTACACATATGTCGATGACGGCGGCTCAAAGGCAATCAAAGTTTCAGTTACAGACTATATAAGTGGTGATGCAAAATGGTACTTCACTCCAGTTCCAGTTGAAGCCGGCGCACTGTACCGTTTTTCAGATCGCTACAAGTCGAATGCGACAACATTTATGATTGCTGAATACACAAAGGCAGATGCTAGTGTGACATACGAACAGATTGCTTCAGTCCCATCTTCAGGTAGCGCTTGGACGACAGGCACTATGGATTTCACCCCGCCAGCAGGAACTGTTTCTGTTTCTGTTCTTCACGAATTGAAAAGTGATGGTGAACTCATTACAGATGATTCCTCACTCGCACAAATCAATCCTGCAAGTGAAAACCAGTTTTCTCAAGGTATCGTTTCAATCACATTTGATGATGGTTGGTTGAATCAGTACGAAACCGCTGCTCCAATTTTGGCGGCCGCAAATACACTCACTGCTCCAGCAAACAATATGCCTGCAACTTTCTACGTAATGTCTGGTACAACAACAAACAGTGAATTCGGCTACATGACAACAGCAAACATCCTCGATTTGCAGTCGAACGGAAATGAAATCGGCGCGCACACAATCAATCACTGTAATATGACATTGCTTCCAGCTATAACAAGTTGTGCATTTACTCCATCTGGTGGCAGTACAACTGCTCAGCAAGAAATTGAAGGCTCAAAGAATGCTCTCACGCTTCTCGGTGCGTCAATCTCAACATTCGCATATCCAAATGGCGGCTACACAGATGCAATCAAAACAACTGTTTCAGGTGCTGGTATTTCAGCTGCTCGAGCAATCGATGCCGGCTTCAATACTCGCTACAGTGATAAGTATACCCTCAAGACACAGGTTGTTGATACAGCAGTACCAATAGGAACAATCTTGGGCTGGATTGACACTGCTGCTGCAAACAAGACATGGCTCATTCTGACATTCCACCAGGTTGCTGATCTTGCAACACTTCAAGCTAATGGCGATGAAGGCGGCATTACTCCAGGAGATTTCCAGATAATTATTGATCACATCAAAGAGCTTCGCGACGGAGCAACAAATCCTATCTTGGTGAAGACAGTCAATAGCGTTCTTCCACTTATGGCGACTTCTACAGTAGTCCCAGTTGATCCGCTCGATACACTTGCTCCGGTAATCGTTTTGAATGGTTCTGCAACGGTTAATATCACTACCGGTACGACATATACAGATGCTGGTGCAACAGCAAGCGATAACGTTGATGGTAACCTTACATCGTCAATCGTCCTCGGCGGCTCAGTTGATATAACAACTGCTGGCACGTATACACTTACATACAACGTAACTGATGCGGCCGGCAATGTCGCAACAGAAGTCACACGTACTGTTGTTGTTAGCGCAAACGCAATTCCCGTCATTACTCTCAATGGTAATGCAGTAATCACACTTGCATTCGGTGCTCCATATACAGAAGAAGGTGCAACAGCAGTGGATACTGAAGATGGTGATCTTACCTCTACTATTGCTGTAGCTGGTTCAGTAGATACTAATGCAGCTGGTTCATATCCGATTACGTACAATGTCCAAGATTCAACAGGTGGCGCAGCGCTCACTGTTACTCGAACAGTAGTTGTGCAGGCAGCAGTAGTAGTAAGTAGTGGTGGCGGCGGTGGCGGAGGTAGTTCTGGCGGTGGCGTTATCTTTATACCAACAACACCAGTAGTCCCAACAACACCGACAGTGCCAACTACTCCGACAACTCCAACTGTCCCAGGCTCAGTTCTCGGTTCAACATGTACTACAGTCCTCAATAATAATATTTCTTTCCGCAATAGAAAGAATAAAGTTGAAGACGTTAAGAAGCTCCAAACTTTCTTGAACGTACACATGAATGCCAAGCTTCCGGTAACAGGTTTCTATGGAAACATGACACTTGCTGCAGTCAAGAATTTCCAAGGTAAGTACAAGTCAGAAATCCTTACTCCAGTTAAGTTGAAAAAAGGAAATGGTAATGTCTTTACACTTACTCGTGCAAAGATCAACACACTCAACTGTGTAGTAAACTAACAGTTACTTTTCGCTAAGAAAAAATATACATAAATAAAACCCCTAACGAGGGGTTTTATTTTGCTTGATTGATAGTTTATTTTTAATTTAGAATGCCTTAATTCCTGTTGAGAATGCGTTGAGGACACTTGTCGATGAATTGAGGAGCCAGTTCCGTTCTTTATTTTCATTGAACCAAATCCACCCCTTTATTTTTGGATTCTTGGCGATCTGAGTAAGTGTGTCAGTGACCCAAGCAGCCTTTTTTGCTCCACCATCTCCGGCTTCACCTGACGCCATTGAGAATATGAATATCGGTTTATTGTACTGCTCGAGTTTAGACATAGCTTTGTCGAAGATCTGATTGTAAGTGACCCATGGATTATTGAAGTTGAAGCCGTCGACACCGACATAGTCAACATATGCGTCACCAGGGTAATAGAGAGTAAGGTCGTTTGATGCTACGTTTGGCCATGAATCATTGTTTGGTGCCCAGCCCCATTTTACGTTCGTGACGCCCTGTGCCGCGAAAATATTGTGAAGATGTTTGTATGCAGCATTATGCTTTGCAGGGGAGTTACCGTTATTTGTTCCTGACCATGGATACCAGTCACCATTCATTTCGTCGAACGGAATAAGAATGACAGGTCCGCCGTATGTTTTTACTGCTTTGGCAAAAGCAGTAATTGATGTGTCCCATTTTCCACTCGTGATTGAATCGTAGTTGTAGCCAGGTTGGTTTGTGTTGCCGGTGTCACCGTTCGCTGCCGGCTCCCAGTACATCAAGAGTGTTTTATTGGCTGATTTTAAATTGCTCGTTAGCCAGCTCGGAAAGTCTGAAGCACCATTGCCCCAGCCGACGAAGACTGCTCGGATATCCATTGGTGAACCGACGATTGCTTCAAGTGCTGTAACATCGGAAGGTGAACCGCTTGGAATAAATGCACCCCACTGTTTTTCGCCGACTACAGTCGGTGTAACAGGTGACGGTGTCGGTGTAGTAACTACTGGTGTCGTAGGTATGGCTGGCGTAGTTGGAGTCGCAGGTGCTGTTGGCGTTGTCGGTACAGTAGGGATGATAGGAGTTACGGGGATAGCGGGAGTAACAGGAGTTGTCGGCGTTATTGGAGGTGTTGGTGTAGTTGTCACTGGTTTTATTGTCGCCGGTGTTGATGAAATCGGCGATGTTGGTGTTGATGGTTTTCTTATACTTTGTTTATTATATTTTGATCTCCTCCAAGCTAATTCAATCGCTGCGCTTTGTGATGATTCAGAAACTCCGGTGATGATGGGGAAGCAATCGATTGTTGCTCCAGCATCATCTATACACGTGGGTTCTTCGACGTCCATCACCATTTCTATTGGTAATTCTTTTAATTGTAATTCGCCTTGTTCGCCTTCGGCTTTTGTAATTGGTTGTTTAATAATTGATATGGCTCCGATGGCTATGCATAAGACAACGAAACCTGATAACGATAACAAAATTTTATTTTTCACTCAGTCTTTATAGCAATCGTAGAAAATGCACGCAACCAATGAAAATTCATCACTTCATGTGCGGCAAGGGTATTATCATCATTATTTTTGCAGAGTAAATTGGTTCGATGTTTTGTCAAGAGTAATTTTGCCAAAAATAGGTTTTCATTGTGTAAAATATTATTGCGCCAAAAGCACAAAAATCTTCGCTTTTCCTTTGTACAATCTCATTTTTTACTGTAGTATGCGCATATGCTCCAAAGCAAACTGTTTACCAAAACCAAAAAAGAGGCGCCGGCGGATGAGGTCTCAAAAAACGCAGAACTCCTTATTCGAGGCGGTTTTATTCATAAAGAGATGGCCGGTGTTTATTCATATTTGCCGCTTGGTTTGCGAGTTATGGGCAATATTACCAAGATCATTCGCGAAGAAATGAATGCTATTGGTGGACAAGAAGTCACACTGACGTCACTTCAAGAAAAAGCGACATGGGAACCTACCAATCAGTGGGATGACGCGCAGGTGGATGTTTGGTTTAAAACAAAACTCAAAAACGAAACAGAGCTCGGTCTCGCTGTTACGCACGAGCCAGCAATGACAAATATGCTCAAAGGTTTTGTGCAATCGTACCGTGATCTTCCACAGTACATATATCAGTTCCAAACAAAGTTCCGAAATGAAACTCGTGCAAAGTCCGGCATCATGCGTTGTCGCGAATTCATTATGAAAGATTTATACTCTTTTGATATTGATGAAGCCGCTCACCTCGCTTTTTACGAAAAAGCAAAAGCTGCATATAAAAATGTTTTCCAGCGCGCAGGTATCGGGCACCTCACCTACATGACATTTGCATCAGGTGGTATGTTCTCAAAATTTTCTCATGAGTACCAGACGATTACGGGCGCCGGTGAAGATACTATATATATAGATGAATCAAAAGGTATTGCGCTCAACAAAGAAGTCTACACAGATGAAGTCATTGAGTCGCTCGGTCTCAACAAAGAAACGCTCGTCGAGCAGCGCGCAGTTGAAGTCGGCAATATCTTTACGCTTGGAACTCGTTTCTCTGATGCGCTCGATCTTAAATATCAAACAGAAGATGGTGAAAATAAATCTGTCTTCATGGGATCGTACGGCATTGGTCCGGGACGACTCATGGGTACAATCGTTGAAGTCTTGTCGGATGATAAAGGAATCATTTGGCCAGAAGAAGTCGCGCCATTCAAAGTGCATATCTTGGCACTCGGTGCCGGTACTGAAAATGGTGTTGCAGCTTTGGTAAAAGCGAAAGAGTTGCACGACACACTTGCGGCGCAAGGCATTGAAGTGCTCTGTGATGATCGCGAGGGCTTGTCGGCCGGCGAGAAATTCGCTGATGCGGACTTGCTCGGTATGCCGTATCGAATCGTTGTGTCAGAACGCAGTTTGAAAGAGGGCGGCTACGAAGTTAAGCGCAGAACCGAAGAAAAGGGTAAGATAGTAAAAGCGGAGGAGGTTCTTACAATGTTGAAATAATATATTCATCTCTCGGCAACGGCATCGTTTTCTGCTGAAAACGTGCCTTCTGCTCGCGCCGGCGCGCTCCGCAAATGCCTCAATCTGA
>JAGOOL010000058.1 GCA_017992485.1 Minisyncoccota bacterium | reverse complement strand
TCTTCTTTGAAATCTTTGCCGTGCACAACTTGAATATAAAAAAGCCGCACAACAATGAGGCAGGCAACGAGACTGACGAACACCGACAAAGCGATGACGCGTGGTTTTGAATTATTTAAAGAGTTTTGTTTTACTGACATGGTGCGTTCACGCTAAGCACAGCTAGTTTTGCTGTTAGCGAAGTGCAACACCAGGAGTCGCCGCAAATGTTGTATCTGCGACATCACGAAAACCGAGCGTTGCAGCATATATCATATCAAGTGATTCAGACTGCTCCAAGTACGCAAGTTCGAGATTATTGATTTCAGAAACCATTTGCTTGGTCTTTGTTTCGAGTGCAATGCGTTTGACCACAGAAAACGTCGCCATGGCTATAAACATCGCATAGAGCGCAACCATAAAGCCGATTGCCCACATAATAGACTTTGCAATACGCTTTTCAGCGAAATTGTTTGTCATTGCTATAGTTTGTGATGTGCGAGTTTTCATATGGTTTTTAATTAATTTTTATTTTTTCTAAAGGACCTGCTAATAATTTCTATTAAATTTTGAATGTAACGTTATATCTTCTCTATGATTCGTAACTTTGCGCTTCGAGCTCGTCTATTTCGTGTTACCTCTTCATCTGTCGGAACCAGTGGCTTTTTGACTATCAGTGTTCCCCTTTCTTCCGTCGCCTTTTCTCTAAAAAATGTTTTAACTATTCTGTCTTCTAAACTATGGAAAGAGATGACTGCGAATCTTCCGTGTGGAGCGAGCATTTCAAAACCATTTTTGAGTGCTCTCTCGAGTTCGCCGAGTTCATCATTTACGTAAATGCGGAGGGCTTGGAATGTTCGTGTTGCTGGGTGAATCTTCTCTCGTCTGTAGTATCGTCCGGCTGCGTCTTCGATAATCTTCACGAGTCTGCCTGTTGTTGTGATGACATCGAGTTTGCGCTGTGTAACGATTGCGCGAGCAATGATTCCTGCATGCTTTTCCTCGCCGTACTCCTTCAAAATGTGTTCTAAGTCTTCTTGGTTGAGTCGATTGACGACATCCATGGCATTTTCTTCGGGTGACTTCTCGCCGGTACCGAGGAACATGAGGAGTGGTTCGTCTTTTTGAAACGTCAGACCGCGTCCGTCTTCGAGCTGGTCACTTGAGAAACCAAGATCGAGGAGAATGCCGTCTACTTCTTTGATGTCGAGAGCCTTGAGGGCTTCATCCATCTTTGAGAATGTTTCGTGAACAAGAATGATTTTGTCATCAGCAGCGATAGCTGTACTATCACTACTTCCAAACAATTCCTTTCTTCCTCGCTCGAGTGCTGTCTCGTCTTTATCAAAAGCGATGAGCGTAACGTCTTTGGCTGCTGCGGCGATGGCCTTACTGTGACCACCGCGACCAAATGTGCCATCAACATACGTTCCACCGTCTTTGACTGCGAGCGCTGTAACCGATTCTTCGAGCAAAACTGTTTCGTGTGCCATATGTTTGTTTCTGTATATTTCTGAATAAACGGATAATGCTTCGGAATACTATGACTACAAGACACCGACTTCGCCCAACTTCTCGGCTAATCGGTCTGCTTCTTTCTCGAACACCTGCTTCATCTTCTTCCAAGCAGTTTCGTTCCAGATCTCAACACGACTTTGCACTCCAACCAATACAACTTTTTCTGCTAGCTTCGCTCGGTCCTTCAAAAATTCCGGAACCAAGATGCGGCCTGCAGTATCGACTGGTGTATCTGTTGCGCCACCGAACATGTAGCGGTTGAAACTTCGGTTATCAGCAGTGAGAAGCGATGCTTCTGAGAGCTTACCTGAGATCTTCCTCCACTCTGCTTCAGTAAACAAAAACAGACAACCATCGAGTCCTGGGGTGACGACTACCGTCTTCCCCATTACCTTCCTGAACTTGGAAGGAAGCGAGAGTCGATTCTTATCGTCTAGGGTATGTGTGTATTCGCCGATCAGCATTGTGTTTGTTGTCTTAAAAAATTATTGATAATGCTGCACACACCTGAAAGCTATGCGACTTTGCTTTGCTCGCCCTCCGAATCTTGGCTGATGACACTTTTGCCACCAGCCCACTTTGTCCCACTTAGATACATTTTACTCCACTTTGTACTCCTTTGTCCTACTATTATTGTGGATAAGGTTACTAGACAGGCGGCATAAAAGATGGTATTTTATATGCAATCAATTTCATTCCACAAATTAACAAAACCCCATGGAAAATAACGAACAAGACTGGAGCAAAAGCGCTCTAAAACCGGGAATCTTTACGGGTGCCGGGTATGACGAAAACAATAAGCTAATTATTGTGAAGGTAGCGGATTCATTTACCGGTGACGACCTTGTCACACGACAAAACAAAAAAGACTATCCGAACGGCGGTCCCGAAATTATCAAAATATAATTTCACCCAAACAAAAAGCCTCTTACTAGTAAGAGGCTTTTTTTATTTCCTATTCTCTTTGTATTTTATTTTAATAATTCTTTTGATTGAGGTATTTGCGGAGGCTGACGAGCCGAGCAGAAGGCGCTTTTTCAGCAGAAAAAGACGCCGGTACCGAAAGAGAAAGAATTATTAAAATAAAAAACTATGAGATGGAAATGATCTTATACTCCGTCTTCCCCGCTGGTGTCTCAAACTCTACCGTCTCAGCAACCTTTGCACCCATGAGTGCTTCACCGAGTGGTGATTTGTGCGACAACTTTCCGGC